>DASTMK010000190.1:0-11912 GCA_035714225.1 Bryobacteraceae bacterium
CCACCTTCACTCTCGCACGGCTCGGGGTACCCGCCGGTCTCATCGGACCTGCCGGAAACGACCCGGCCGGAGAGCGGATGATCGAGTTGCTTAAAGATGCCGGGGCCGATACCTCCCGCATCGAGCGCCTGGAAGAACAGACCGCCACCACCATCGCTCTGGTGCGTTCCGATGGAGCGCGAGCCTTCCTGCACCGGCCCGGTGTCAGTTCCGTGGCTTTCGAAAATCCTGTTTCGCTCGACGGGATTTCTGAAGAGTACTCGCATTTCCACCTGGCGAACGTTTTTGCGCTTCCCAAGCTCCGCCGCACAGCGGAGGAGACGCTTCGCAACGCATTGGACCAGGGCATGACGACATCGCTCGATACCGGCTGGGATGCAAAGGGCGAGTGGCTCAACGTGGCCGGCCCGCTGTTGCCGCACCTGGACGTTTTGTTCGTGAACGAGGACGAGGCCCGCCATTTGAGCGGAGCTTCGGAGCCGGAGATCGCCGCCCGGTTCTTCCTCGACCGTGGCACGGCTGCCGTCGTCGTCAAACTCGGGGAGCGTGGATGTTACGCGGCGTCGGCCGATTTTAACTTTCACGCACCCTCATTCGAGGTCAATGCAATCGACACGACCGGCGCGGGAGATTGCTTTACAGCAGGCTTCCTTGCGTCTCTGCACTATGGGGCGGAGCCGGAAGACGCCGCCCGGTTTGCGAACGCCGTGGGAGCTTTGAATGTTCAATCGTTGGGATCGGTTGCCGGAATCCGGTCGTACAAAGAGACACTCGAGTGGATGAACTCGGCCTCCACCCAGCGTTCCTGATCTCACGCTCCCGGACCCGGCCTCGTTAGAATGGAATTGTTGTGTTGAGGCGCCGCGTGCTGGGATTTTTGACCGCTGTGCCGCTGGCTTTGGCCAAAGCGGCCGATCCTCAATCGCTTCGTGGAAAGCTTGTACAGCTTCCCGATGGCACGCCCGTTATCGAGTCCGCCGGAGGCAAACGCACCTTCCCCTCGGGCGATCCCGATACCAACGGGGTTCTCAAAGACAAGCGCCTGGCCAACATGGATGTGGAACTGCTCGGGCATTTCGAAAAGCCGGAGCATTTCGAAGTGGACCCGATTCATACCCGCTCCATCTTCGTTCATCAGAATGGGCGCCGCCTCGTCGTGACATACTGGTGCGATGTTTGCGCGATCCGGACGTATACGCCCGGCATCTGCTGGTGCTGCCAGAAGGAAACGGACCTGGATCTGCGCGAACCGGATGCAAACTGATGAATGGCTCCTGCCGGCACGCTTTCCTGATCGCTCTTCTCATGACTTCTCTTTCCCCAGCCCAGAACTATTCCGCCGAACGGGTGACGGTCAATTCGGTCGAGATTGTACGCTTGCGCGACGTGGCTCGTGATGTTCAGGTCTCCATCGCCCCCTCGCTGGGAAACAACGCCTACGAAATGAAGGTGCGGGGGAAGAACATTCTCTGGTTCCCTTATGACAGTCCCGCCGGACTCAAATCGAAACCGGTTCAGGTAGGCAACCCGTTTCTCGCACCGTGGGCCAACCGCATCGACCAGGAGGCATACTGGGTCAACGGCAGGAAATACCTTCTCAACCCCCATCTTGAGAACTTCCGTTACGATCACAAGAAACAGCCGATTCACGGACTGCTGGTGTTCGCGGCTTGGAGTGTGGTTGATCTGAAGGCCGGCGAAGACGTGGCCGAAGTCACCAGCAGGCTCGAATTCTGGCGTCATCCCGAGTGGATGGCCCAGTTTCCCTTCGCGCATACCATCGAGATGACGTACCGGCTTACCAGCGGAGTTCTCGAAGTGGAGACCCGTGTTGCGAACGAGTCCGAGCAACCGATGCCACTGGTCATCGGCTTCCATACCTATTACCAACTGCCTGGTGTGCCGCGCGACCAGTGGAGAGCGCACGTACCCGCGCGCGAATCGGCGGTGCTCTCCGATGCACTGGTGCCCACCGGCGAAACACGCAAGGTCTCGTTTCAGAATCCGGTGAACCTTGCCACCACGCCGCTCGACGATATTTTTCTTGATCTCGGCCGGAATGCGCAGGGACGCGCCGAATTTCGCGTGGACGACGGCGCCGGATCGGGGATCTCGGTGGAGTTCGGCCCGAAATATACGGTTGGCATTGTTTATGCGCCGCCCGGACGCGACTTCATCTGCTTCGAGCCGATGACAGGCATCACAAATGGCTTCAATCTGGCGCACAAGGGCGTGCACAAAGATCTGTTACAGACTGTGCCCGCGCGCGGCACTTGGAAAGAAAGCTTCTGGATCCGGCCGCTCGCTGACGCGCGCGGCTCCGATTCGGAGCCGTGACCGTGAGGGAGCGGCCTCGTTGGAAACCATGTATCAAGTAATGCTTTCGGCGCTGTAGCGCGCGATCAGGCCCGTACGCACCGCATGCCGGTACACGCGGACAAAAATCCAACATGCCAGCGCGATATCGAGCAACACCAATCCGCCAGCCGGGAACAGCGCCGGAAGCGGTGGCGCGCCACCGGAGAGGATCGACCGCAGGCTCTCGAATACATACGAGGGAGGCAGCAGGCGTGCGATGGATTGCATCCATTCGGGAAGCGTGGAAATAGGATAGAAGACCCCGGCAAATGGCGAAACCAGCGCGGGAATGGGCCATACAAACCATTCCGCCGCCGGTCCCAGCCGCAATACGATCGCCGCACCCACGATGCCGAGCGCGATACCGAACAGAAACAGGACCAGCAGGAACGGCACAGCCAGCCAACCATAGATGAGGAGCGGCAGACCGAAGATGGCACTCGCCATCGCGAGCATCACGGCCAGCCCGATGGAACTGGTAGCGGTGCTGGACACCACCAGCCCTGCCAGGTACTCCCATATAGAGAGAGGCGTTGCGAAAATATTGAGAAAGTTCCGTGACCAGACATCTTCGAGGAACGCTGTTGTGACACCCTGCATCACACGAATAAAGAAGTCCCACAACAATACGGCTCCCAGCAGGGCCGGGACAAAATTGAAGCCTGGTGCGGCCACGGTATTCAGGTACCTGCTGATAAATCCCCAGAGGACAATATCGACGGCCACCCATGCAAACAATGGAAGGAAGCGCGCGAAACTGCCGCGCACAAGATAGAAGTAGCGCAGGACAATGGCGGCAATGCGTTTGAAGGCCATCTTGCTCAGCGTTCCTCAAGCGAGAGCGGTTCGCGTGCAACGGTGATGAACAACTCTTCGAGATTCTCTTTGCCGTGCTCGCGCGGCAGCGTCTTGGGATCGCCTTCCAGCAGGATCCTGCCGCGCGACAGAAACAGCACGCGGTCGCAGACCTCCTCCACTTCGTACATGTTGTGCGAGGTCCACAGCGCTCCACCTTTGCCGTGTGTGGCGACCGCGCGGATTTTCCGCCGCACCTCCCGCGCCGTAGATGGATCGAGGGATGCCGTCGGCTCATCGAGCAGCAGCAGGTCCGGGTTGTTGAGCATGGCTTTGGCCAGCGCGGCGCGCGTCTGTTCGCCGGAAGAGAGCACGCCACATCGCACATTCCGGAATCGTTGAAGGTCAAACTCCTCGAGCAGCGCTTCGATTCGCCCCGCCGCATCGCTGATGCCGTAGATAAGTCCGAAGACACGCAGGTTCTGGTACACGGTAAGGTTGCCGGGCAGAGGCGCATATACAGCCGCGAAATTGGTACGCGCCAATGCCTGCCGGCGCCGCCGCGCAAGATTCAGGCCCTGGATCTCGATACTCCCTCCGCTGGGTTCGAGCACCCCGAGGATCATGTTAATGGTGGTCGTCTTCCCCGCGCCATTGGGACCCAACAGCCCGACGATCTCATTGCGTCCGACATGGAATGAAATGCGGTCCACGGCCGCAACATCGCCGTAGCTCTTGCTCAGGGCGGTGACGGAGAGCACCATAATTTGAGGGTACCCTGCGGCGGCTACTGCACCGGAACAGCCAATCTCGATACGCTAGGATCATGCAAAACGGACCCTTCCTGCGACGGCGTGAAGCGCTCTCTTTACTGGGATGGCTTCCCGCCGCGGCCTCCGCGGCCACCGCCGGGACCGGTGCGCCACCCGACCAACCGGTGGACATGCGCCCTGTCCCGGCCGATTTCGGTTCGCTTTACGCAAGTATGGAACGGCTCGCCGCCCGCCGCGACTACTCGCATTCCTTTCTCGGTAATCGTTTTCGATCGGTAAAAGAGTATCGGACAGAGGGCCGCAAAATCCTGTTGAATGCGTTTGGCTACACACCGCCGCGCATCAATCCCAAGGCGGAGGTGGTGGACCGCCGCGACCTGGGCGAATTCATCCGCGAAAAGATCGTCTTTTCGACCACGCCCGATTTCCGCATCGCAGCCTACCTTCACCTCCCAAGCAACGCCAAAGGCCGTGTTCCAGCTATTGTCGATCTGCATTCGCATGGCGGCATGTTCCTGTTCGGTAAGGAGAAGGTGATCGATTTCGGCACGAACCATCCCGCCATGGTCAAGTACCATAAGGAGAACTATGCCGGCAGGCCGACCGCAACCGCGCTCGCGCGCCGCGGCTATGCGGTGATCACGATCGACGCCTTCCCGTTCGGCGAGCGGCGGCTGATGATGGCCGAAGACGCCGGCTATGGCTGGGAGCGCTCCCGCTATAGTGTTCAGGACGTTGAACACCTGAATGCGAAGTGCCGGCGGAAAGAATCGACGATCGTCAAGTCGCTGATGTATGCGGGAATGACCTGGCCGGGCATTGTTGCCTGGGACGACATGCGAACCGTGGATTATCTGGTGACGCGTCCCGAGATCGACCCGGACAGAATCGGTTGCGTGGGTGTTTCTCTTGGCGGGTACCGCTCGTTGCTGCTGTCGGGGCTGGATGACCGCATCCGGGCCGGATGCGTGGCCGGCTTCATGTCAACAGTACGCCCGATGATCCAACGCCATATGGACACGCATTCCTTCGTTCACTTCATCCCGGCAGTACACGCAAACCTGGATTTTCCCGACGTGGTGGCATTGCGCACGCCCAAACCCTTGATGGTGCTGCAATGTAGCCGCGACGGGCTTTTCCCGCCTGCCGGCATGAAAGACTCGGTGGCGAAAATCGCGGCCATTTATAAGAAAGCCGGAGCGGAAGACGCTTTCACTTCGCGTTTCTACGACGTGCCGCATATTTTTAATCTCGCAATGCAGGATGATGCGTTCGCCTGGTTCGACCGCCACCTGAAGTGACGCGGAAGGGTTGGGGCGCCGCGTTTAGTACCCATAACTCCGCCCGCTGCGGACGCACCCCCCTGCGGTTGACATCGCTACCGGTGTCCGCTATATTGCTGAAGTACTGATCTATCAATGGCTTGTAGTATTTGGTGGTGAGAAATTCAGGCGCAGACCAGGAACTGAAGGTTATGTCTGCCGCATGGTGGTGCCTGGAGCGCTTCTATCAGGTTGACATACGTGGTACCGCATCCGGCGCAGTCACCAGCTTCCCAGGCCTTGAACGATCGACGGGTCGGAGAATTGGCTATGGCCGGTAATCAAGATGAGGGGCGTACGGATCCTACCGTTCGGCCCGAGGAACCAAACTACGAACAACTCATCGATGACTACAGTCATTTCTCGCCACCCTCCGAAGGCGAGATTTTGCAGGGTAACGTCCTGAAAGTAACCGAAAACGAAGTGATCGTCGATTTCGGATACAAATCAGAAGGACTCGTACCCATCGAGCAGTTTCGCGCCCCGGATGGCAGTATAAACGTTCAGACAGGCGACGTCATCGACGTCATGGTAGACCGCAGCGGCGAAGTGGAAGGTTACATTCTGCTTTCGCACGACAAGGCCACTCGCATCCGCGCCTGGGACAATCTGGAAAAAGCCTATCGCGAAGGGCTGCTCGTGGCCGGACGCGTTCTGGGCCGCATCAAAGGCGGCCTTTCGGTGGATGTCGGGGTTCAGGCGTTCATGCCTGGATCGCAGGCAGACACCCGCCCTTTGCATAACCTGGATGCTCTCATCGGCCAGGATATTCCGGTAAAGATCGTCAAGCTCAACCGCCGCCGGGGCAACGTCGTGGTCTCGCGAAAGCTGGCCATGGAGGAAGAACTGCGCACCCGCAAGACGGAGGCGCTGGACCATCTTTATGAGGGCGCCATCGTCACGGGAACGGTCAAAAACCTGGCCGATTACGGTGCTTTCATTGATTTGGGCGGCATCGACGGGCTCCTCCACGTGAGCGACATGTCGTACGGCCGTGTGGGTCATCCCTCGGAAATCCTGAATGTGAACGATGAGATCACCGTCAGGATCCTGAAGTTCGACCGCGACAAAGAGCGCATATCGCTCGGATTGAAGCAGTTGGTCCCCGATCCCTGGGAAGATATCGAGAGCCGGTATCCTCTCGAATCACGCGTGATCGGCCGTGTGGTAAGTATTACCGACTACGGCGCTTTTGTCGAGCTCGAACCCGGCGTCGAAGGCCTGATTCACATCTCCGAAATGACGTGGTCGCGGCGAATGAAGCACCCGAGCCGGGTTGTGAAGGTAGGCGACCAGGTGGAAGCGGTCGTGCTGGAGGTAAAACCCAAGGAGCGCCGCATCTCACTCGGCATCAAGCAACTCGAAGCGGACCCCTGGACGACGGTCGCGGACCGCTACAGCATTGGCTCGCTTGTCGAAGGACGCGTGCGCAAACTGACGGACTTCGGCGCCTTCATCGAAATAGAGGAAGGCGTGGACGGTCTCGTCCACATCTCCGATCTTTCCTGGGTGAAGCGCGTCAAGCATCCATCGGAGATTCTGAAAAAAGGCCAACTTGTGCAGGCTGTGATTCTCAACATCGACGCGTCGAATCGCCGGCTCTCCCTGGGGGTGAAGCAACTGCAACCGGACGCCTGGGAAACATTCTTCCGCTCGCACCAGGTGGGCGATATAGTACGCGGAGTCGTCTGCCGCTCCGCTAATTTCGGAGTGTTCGTCGAATTGAGCCCCGGCGTCGAAGGCCTCTGCCATAACTCGGAGACTCCGGGAGCGGCCGACCGGCGGAAGGATGAACCACCGGTCCCCATTGGCCAGGAGTTCGATTTCAAGATCATCAAAATGAACGAGGCCGAAAAGAAGATCGGCCTTAGCATCCGCGCTGTGGCGGACGACGAGGAGAGAGTTCGCCTCGAGGATTACCAGCGCCAGGCCGCTGCCGCAACTATGACCATCGAGGAAGTCATGAACCTGAAAGAACAGGGTGAGGGCCGCTGAATGCGGCTCGCGGCGGAATCCATTCCCGGCGAATCAATAATACACAAGGAGACAACGGAATGACGAAAGCGGATCTGATTGAGGAGGTCTCGAGAGTTGTCGAGATGACTCGCAAGGATTCGGAGGTAATTGTCGAGGCGATCTTCGACAGCATCGTGCGGTCGCTGCGCACCGGAGACAAGATCGAGATCCGCGGGTTCGGAAGCTTCCGGACCCGTCAGAGGCAGCCGAGGATCGGACGCAATCCGAAAACAGGCGCCCGGGTGGAAGTTCCATCCAAACGTATCCCGTATTTCAAACCGAGCAAAGAGCTTAAGGACCTGGTGAACGAATCGGCAGCCGCCGAAGCGGGCAACGCGGAAGCGCCCCCGCCCCCTGCGCCGGCGGAAGAAACGCCGCATGGAATGTAGCGCGTCAGGGTATGGACCGGTTATGGAGTCCCTGGAGGTTCAACTACGTCAGCAAGGCTGAGATCCCTCGCGGCTGCCTCTTTTGCGACAAACCAGCGGAACAGGACGACCGGAAGAACCTTATTGTCTATCGTGGCGACCGGACTTTCGTCATCCTGAACCTTTTTCCTTACACTGCCGGCCACCTGCTGATCGCCCCGTACGCACACATCGCCACTCTTCAGGACGCATCCGACGAGATCGCTACAGAGATGATCCGACTGGCGAGACTTGCGGAGAAACACCTTCGGACTATTTATAAGCCCGAGGGGCTCAATATGGGCATCAACCTCGGAGAGTGCGCCGGAGCGGGAGTGGCGGGGCATCTGCACATGCACGTTCTTCCCAGATGGTGCGGCGATGCCAATTTCATGACCACCGTCGGGGAAACCCGCGTGCTCCCGGAAGACATAAACGTTACTTTCGAGAAGCTCGCCGGCGCCTTCCGTGGAAGCTGACCTTATTCTCCGAACCTGAACCCATGAAACAGGCCAATCTCTTTGCGGAGCTGGCGGCGGAGTTCGCGGGTACTACCGTCTTAATCCTCTTTGGAAACGGTGTAGTGGCGATGGTTCTGCTGTTCGGCACCGGTGTACCCGGCGAAGTCGTCAAAGGGGGCTTCACAAACATCACTATTGCCTGGGGCCTCGGCGTGACGATGGGAATCTACGTGGCGGGCCGCATCAGCGGAGCGCATCTGAATCCGGCCGTTACCCTCGCGCTCGCCTTGTTCAGAGGATTTCCATGGCGAAAAGTAGTGCCCTATTCGATTGCCCAGACCGCCGGCGCGTTTTCTGCTGCCGCCCTAGTGTTCTGGAACTACCGCCCGGCCTTCGAACGCGTCGATCCTAACCTGGAACGAACTGCTGCGATCTTCACCACGTTTCCGGCATTTGGGGATTTTCCGGCGGCGGGCTTTCTCGACCAGGTCATCGGCACCGCATTACTGCTGTTCCTGATCTTCGCGCTCACGGACGAAAACAACCAGCAGGGCGCCGCAGACCTGATGCCCTTGCTCATCGGATTGATTGTAGTTGTGATCGGCATGTCTTTCGGTGGCATGCACGGGTATGCCATTAATCCCGCGCGTGATTTCGGTCCACGGGTTTTCACGGTTCTCGCCGGCTTCCGCAACAATGGACTGACCGACGGCACCTGGGCGTTTTGGATACCCATTGCCGGACCGATGCTGGGAGGAGCACTCGGAGCGGCCGCCTGGGACCTTGGAATCGGCCGCTGTCTGCCAAGCGCCGTCCGGGATCGGGTGGAACGGTGATTTACGGCTATAATGATAGCTAACGCCCCAAGCATCTTGCCAAGAGGTGTGTGTTGTTCCTAAGTGTCAAGGAAATGGAAGCCAGGAAAGTGCGTTTCGACGTCACTTTCCCTCCTGGAGAGATTGAGTTTCACGATAGAAAACTCCGCCAGATTACGCCGCTCCAGGTAGAAGGTTCAGCAGAGCTGATGGGCGTCACGCAGGAGATACGCGTGCGGGGCCGGCTTTCGGTGGGTATGGAGGCCGATTGCGACCGGTGCCTCGAACCGGCGCCGTTTCCCCTGGAAAGCGAGTTTGACCTCTTCTACCGGCCTTCCGAGGAGACGGCGGGAGATGAGAAGCTGTTGGACGAAGACGAGTCTGAGATCGGCTTTTACGAAGAAGGCGGCCTGGACTTGAAGGACATCATGCGCGAGCAGATTTTGCTGTCGCTGCCCATGCAGCGGATCTGTGACGAAGCGTGTAAGGGCATCTGTCCGGTATGCGGCGGAAATCGTAACATCTCCGTATGCGGATGCCACGAAAAGAAACTGGACGACCGATGGGCGGCGCTGCGGGAACTGAAACAGCAGAAGCCGTGAATACTTGAGACTGGAAGGATTATAGATGCCAAACCCCAAACGCAGACATTCAAAACGCCGCACCTCTACCCGGAGGGCACACGACTCGCTGCGCGTTTCTTCTCACGCCGAGTGCCCGAACTGCCATGAACCGAAACTGCCGCATCGTGTATGCCCCCATTGCGGCAAGTACAAGGGTCGAGAGATCATCGAAGTCGCTGAAGAATAATCCGCCCGAGAGCCGCTCTCCCCCATGGTGACCATCGCTGTTGATGCAATGGGCGGCGACCATGCCCCAAAAACCGAGGTTGAAGGGGCCATTCGCGCCGCCAGAAGTCTGGGAATCCGCGTCATCCTCGTTGGGCAGCAGGATCTGCTCCAACGGGAACTGGCCCAACACGATGGAGTGAACCATCTGTCGGTTGAAATTCATCATGCGAGCGAACGCGTGACCATGGACGATAGCGCCGCTCGTGCCGTTCGTACGAAGCGCGACAGTTCCATCCGCATCGCCTCGCGGCTGGTTCGCGAAGGAATCGCCGACGGCGTCGTCTCGGCCGGCAACACCGGTGCCATTATGGCCACGGTCAAAATGGTACAGGGGATGATCCCGGGAGTGGATCGCCCCGCGCTTGCCTCCGCATTTCCCACTTTGAAGGGAACGCCGGCGGTAATGGTGGACGTGGGAGCCAATGTCGATTGCTCGCCGCAAATGCTGGCCCAGTTCGCGGTCATGGGCGAAATCTATTCCCGGGTGATTTTCCGTACCGAGAGCCCGCGCGTCGGCCTTCTCTCGATCGGCGAGGAGGAACACAAAGGGAACGACTTGACCCGCTCGGCTACGCCTCTTCTGAAGACTCTGCGGCTGAATTTCATCGGTAATGTGGAAGGGCGCGACGTTTATACGGGCACGGCGGACGTAATCGTTTGCGACGGTTTCATCGGCAATGTCGCCCTGAAAGTCAGTGAAGGCCTGGTGGATGTCATCAAGCACATGCTTCAGGAATCGCTGGAGGCTACCATCACCCGAAAAATCGGCTACGTGCTCTCGAAAGCGGGCTTCGCGGATTTCAAGAAGCGTGTGGATTATTCGGAATACGGTGGAGCGCCTCTGTTAGGGGTGAAGGGCGTTTGCATTATTTGTCACGGGCGCTCGAACGCGAACGCAATCAAAAATGCGATTCGCGTGGCGTCCGAATTTGCGTCCGGTAACGTCAACCGGCGCATCGAGCAGGAATTGAGCCGCTGGCAAGCTGCGGCGAGAGCGGACTGAAGTGAAGTTGTCACGGGCCATTGCGACGCCGCTGGTCCTGGCGTTCCTGGCGGCGCCAGGGTTCGCGCAAAAGCTGAATCCTGTCCAGTGGAGCCTTACGCTGGAGCCCTCCAGCGCTCCCCCGGGCGGGCAGGTTGCCGTACGCCTGACAGCCGCCATGGATGCCGGATGGCACCTCTACTCTCTCACCACACCCCGGCCGCCCATCGCAACCACCATCAGCCTTGCAGAGAATCCGGCCATCGCCGGCTTCAAGGTATATCAGCCCGCGCCCGTACGAAAACTCGATCCCAACTTTAACACCGAGACGGAAACATTTGATGGCAAAGCTGTTTTTCTGATCGTAGCCACCATTGCCGGCGACGCCGCCGGCGGCCCTGTGGAACTGGCCGCCGGGATTCGCTACCAGGCCTGCGACGACAAACAGTGCCTGCCTCCCAGGCGGAACACCGTTACAGCAACGCTCACCATAGACCCGGCCGCTCAGCCCGCGCAAATCGCGATTCCCGCCGGATACTCGGAGCCGTCGTCCGGAGCGCCATCTTCCGCTCAGACCCCTGCGCCGCCACCCCCGGCAGCCGGCGGCGAACCACAACCGTTCGGAACGTTTCTGCTGGTCGCCTTCGGATTGGGACTCGCCGCCATTTTCACGCCGTGCGTCTTCCCGATGATCCCCATCACAATGTCTTTTTTTCTGAAGAAGCAGGCGGCGACCCGGAGGGAAAGCATCGTTCAGGCGGGCGTGTTCGCGCTGGGTATCATCGTGCTCTTTTCAGGATTGGGTCTGCTCACGACGGCGATTCTCGGACCTTTCGGCGTCGTGCAGTTGGGATCGAATCCCTGGGTGAACACGTTTATCGCCGCGGTGTTCCTGGTCTTCGGCCTGAGCCTGCTGGGTGCGTTCGAGATTACGATTCCGTCGAGCGTATTGACCCGCCTCGACCAGGCTTCGCAACGCGGCGGCATGCTGGGGACGCTACTCATGGGGCTGACGTTCTCGCTGACTTCGTTCGCCTGTGTAGGTCCGTTCGTTGGTACGCTGCTGGCCGCGTCGGTTCAGAGCGGAGGAATACAGCCGCTGCTCGGAATGGCCGCGTTTGCCACCGGCCTC
>DASTMK010000191.1:0-9492 GCA_035714225.1 Bryobacteraceae bacterium
CATCTCGCTTTATGACATGGACCACGCAACGTTGTTCGGAGGCGCAGGTGGGCCGCTGTTCCTAAAGTCCACAGCGAATCTCTCCGGCACGGCGTCCAAATCGCAAGCCGCACGGGTCATCACGGTCCGCCTGCGTGAAGAGTTGGGCGGCATCACACCGGACGAGTGGAAGAAGGCACGGCAACTCGCGTTCAAGACGACGGTACTCGCCCTGAGTACCGAGCCAGGCATGGTCTGCTCGCTGACGCATGCTGATATGCCCGGCGGGCACGGCGAGTTTCGCGTCACCTCGTGGCGGCTGAACCGCGACTACTCGATCGATATCCAGGGCCACACCACCACGGACTCGATGTACGATCTGATCTCCGGACCTAAACCCGCCGACGTCATGCCGGATGCGCCCACTGGCGAGATTCTCATCGACACCGGCGTTCCAGGCATTTTGAGCGGTACGCCACGCCTTGGTGATTACGGGACCTTCGCCATCGACGACATGTCCGTTGCGCCCGATGCCTCCGGCAACGCGAACATCGTCGGGGCCCACGAGGTTACCCTTGCGCTTTACTATGTCGACGAACTGACTACAGATCTCTGGGCGTCGATCGATGTGAACATTGACGCCGCGACCGATCCGATGACAATTGCCTGCACGGTGAACCCCGACACGATGAGAGTCTTCCGTGTCGGCGACTTCGTCGTCTTCAACGACGAGTCCGCCGATCCGGACAACCCCGGCAGGAGATCCTATGAGTGCGTCCAGATCACCGGTCCGGGCGCGCCCGGCGATGTGGTGCCCGGAGGCGAGTTCCACCTGCAACGCGCCTACCCCGGAGTCCCGGAGGGTCAAGCCACATTCGGCACTCTCCGTTGCGCTCACTTGGCCGGCGTCCGTTTCTGCAAACTGGATCAGAAGACGTTCACCTTCAGTGTCCGCAAGGGTTTCTTCCGCACGCCGGACCTGCCCGCGCGCATCGAAGCTACTCTTCCGAGTGCCTGTCTTATCGCCGCCCTCGCCGATGTGGCGAATCATTTCGGCTACGGTCCTTTCACCGTGTTTCCGCTCTCGCGCCACAACGAACCTTATATGCCCGGCCTTCGGACCTGCAACGGCGGCGCCTACACCTTCCAGGTACCGGGTCCGCTGACGGCTCAGGAGAATGTCGTCATCCCGTTGAAAGTGCAGGACGCCGCTTCAATCCGCTGCGCCTACGCTTACCTCCAGCAGGGCACAACGGACGGCCAGTCGGCGTTTCTCGTGAAGATCAGCCGGGACGCAGGCGCAACGTGGGAGCCGCTTGAATATATGGGAATCGCGCAGGCGTTGCCGGATGCCTACAAGAATACCTATGACTTCCTGGTGAACAACGAAGGCTACGGCCTGCCCGTCACGCGCCGCCTACCATATGCCGATTACGGCCTGGTGCTGATCTCTGCCGTGACCGCCGGCCCAGAGCCGCAAACCCTCCAGACGGCCTCCTACGGCGCGAACCGGCTGGGCCTTGAAGCTGGCGGCTTCGTCTTCCTCGATCCCGGCGGCGCGAATGAGGAGTACGTTCACGTGATCAGAGTCGATCCCGAGAATCAATCTTTCCAGGCGATCGTGACCAAGGATCACGCCGCCGGCGAGCGCATCCGGCCAACCATCTGGCCAACACCGGCGCTCTACGAGGGTGATGACTTGGCGTTCGATCTTCTGGCGGTCGCCTCGCCGGACCCCGGTTCGGACCTGACCGTGGTGATCCAGACGTGACGATGAACTGTATGAAGTCGACTATTGCTGCGGGCCGCCGATCGGCAAATTGCGGACGCGGACTCGGCCGTGGCGAAACGTCGCGACGCACCCAGCCAGGAGATCATGCTCGATTGCTGGCAGATTCAGGAGGATCGCGTTCGCGTAGTCCGCTGGGCGGATAATATCCGGCTCGCGGAACAGCACGAAAGAGGGCTTCGTACGTCGCGAGGTCGCCAGCAGCATGGCAAAATCCGAGTCTGCCGAGATCAGTATCCGATCTTCCGCCCCTGCCCGTTCTAGGATGATCGGATCTTCGGCCGCGTGAAGCTCATAATCGCGGACGTGAACGGCGTCGTGGCCAGCGGCCCTCAAGAGCCGCGCCAACTCCGGCGACAGCGCGTTATCGACAAGGAACCTCACGCCGTACGCGAGAGAGGCAGATCACGTTCCATCGCGGAGACCGCGGCGAACCGAAGACACTCGCGAATGTCCTCACTCCGGAGGTCGGGATAATCGGCGAGGATTTCCTGCTCCGTCATGCCGCCCGCAAGCATCCGAAGCACCGTAGCAACAGGGATGCGCAGACCCCGGATGCAGGGGACGCCACCCATCTGATTGGGGTTGACCGTAATGCGCTCGAAATTGGTCACCTGCATGTGTAGCCTCGCCCTATTATCGCAGGTCACAGGCCAAGTTAGATACCGGCATGTCCGCTGACCCGCTCCACATCTTCGATCCTCGCCGTACTGTCCAGCTCCAGGGCTTCTCCGGCCGCGCCGCGACCACCACGCTCCATGACGCCACCGCGATCGGTTTCCAACTCTCCGGCATTTTCCAGGCCGCCGAGGACTTCGCCAACATCCAGCTCTTCTCGGCCTACGACTACTTCAACCATCTGCGTGTGAAGCCGCTCCCGGTGACGGATCTTTCCGGACTGACCCTCCAGTACGACATGGAGATCCTGCCGGTCAACGGCGAGGAGGGCAACGTCCGGCCCGACTGCGTGCGGTACGCCTCGGTCGGGTGGGACAAGCTCACCATCACCACCGGCGCGGGCGATATCTACGAAATTCCTTTGATGCACCACGCCCAGATCGTCTCAGGAGATTACGATCCTGGCGGCTTTGGCTTCTCGCTTCACGATCGCGACGCGGACACGCTCGACGAGTTGCTCGTCGGCAAGCCCACGCCGGCCCTGACCGACAAGGCTTACGTCTACTTCATGGGTACGCGCTGGTCCTGCTCCTCGGCTGAGGCGATCGCCTTCTGCAATCTCGAGACGCGGCTGCTCAACAACATCAGCGCACCCGACGTTCCTTCCTGCGAGCAAGCCATCTGGTGGCAGGAGGACCCGAACTTCTGGCACTACCTGCGGGTAAACAACGACGCCGCTGGCATCCAGGAGGCCGACGCGACGGATGCTACCGACATTGCCTCGCGCCTGGCCTCGATGGTTGGTATTTCCAGCTACCTGGTCGACTGCATCGCTTCGGGCAACGTCATCACGGTCACCCTGGAGCCGGGCGTGAACGGCCCGGTGCAGGTTTCGACCAATAGCCGCTCGGCACCCGCCACGCTGAGCCGGTCGGGGCCTGGCATCTACACCGCACAAGTGGCATCCTCGTCCGAAATCCGTGTGGGCGACTATGTCGGCATCGACATCGGCAGCGCCAACGACGAGGTCGTCAAAGTCCTGGCCGTGGGTCCGGGCACCTTCACTGCATATTTCACGAAGCCACATTACGGAAGGATCAGCAACATCCAGTGCCGCGTCCTGCCGCGAGCGCGGCACTTCGGACGGGTTCTGAAGGAGTGCATTGCGGATGGCCCGCTGCTCGATTACGGCGAGCAACCCAACAACCTGACAGTCGAGCAGTTCACGATGACGAATACATCGTGCGAACTCAGATTGCGGCTCGTTGGGCAACTGGGCGAGTACGGCCGTGACGCGAACGGCATGCCCGTACGTGCATCGGTCGATAGCGAGAACAAGATCGTCCGGATCGAGAAGAACGACGATGAGTTTGGCGCGACTTCGATTGCCACCGCCGTCGAAGGCGCCGGCAACAGTCGCGCCTACCGCTTTACGTTGCCCTTCCCCTTGCTTTCCGGCTACTTGAACGGAAACCGCAATTCGCTCGTACCCGTGCCCGCTGGCAACATCGTGAAGGTCCACCTTACCTTCGCGCCGCGCTTCGAAGATGTTGAAGCAGGTCTGGCGGTCGGTGGTCTGCTCAAAGAGGGAGTCTCGACGTCTCCGGCAGGCACGGAGGAAGAATGGCGCGTCGCGGATGCCGAAGCCATGCTCGCCGGCCTCAAGTATTACGTAGGCACCGCGAACGCCGAGGAGCGAATCACCTGCCTCGCGAATTTCGGCCTGGTGCAGCCTGATCTGGATGATACCGCCACGTGGTACTACCGCCTGCTGGTACGCCGCGGCGAGGATTCCTCGATGCCGCAGGCCTGGCCGCCAGGCACCCGCATCCAGCGGATCTCCACCATCACAGGCACACGCTCGGACATCGAGTGGCAGGTGAGGATCTCGAATATCGCTGTCACCGGCGACCGGAGTCTGAAAGTCGGCGGCGACGCGCCCCGGATCGAAGAATCCGATGGCCGCTGCCGGTACGAGGGCTTTTGGGAAAACTACGCCTATGGCGCAAGCTGGCCCACGCAGTGGTGGTCGCGTGGCCACGCCAGACGCTGTGCGCCCAACGACGCGCAGGACCAGCGGGCGGTCACCATCCGCTACTCCTACCCGAGCCAGCACGATCTCTACCTCGGCACCTGGCTCGGCCGCGACGCAGGCCGGATCCAGGTCGTGATCGATGGCGGCGCGCCCCTGGTTCACGATCTCTATTTGAACGACTACAACGGCCTCGCGGCGATGAAGAAGCTTGCCGCAGCACTGCCTGGCGGGACGCATACGGTCGAAATCCGGGCGCTGTTCGACAAGCATCCGGCGAGCAATGGTTATTACTTCTACTTCGACTACCTCTGGCCGCTCGAGCCGCAGGACCCGCCAGATCCGCCAAAGGTCTACAATGACGTCTCGCTCGCCATCGACTTCGACACCGACCACGGCTACAAGAAGCCGCCCGCGTGGCACGTCTGGCACTTGAAGAAACTGGGTTTCCTGGGCCACGCCGATGTCTACCTGGGCGTGTTCTGGAATAACAAGCGCCGGCGTATCGAGGCGACCTACCCAAACTGCACCGCGAGCATCGGCGGGTGGCGGCCGGACGAGCCGCTATGGATCAACCTTTCCGGCACCACGCTCTACTTCGCGCCTGGGACAGGTCTTGAAACGAAGGACATCGCCGCGCACCTACGCGCGATGATCAACGTCACCTTTCCCGGCGTCTGGTGCACGAGCGACGGTGGCTCAATCCATATCCGCTCCCGCGCACCGAGCTACACCTTCACCATCTCGGCCAGTCCGCAGTTGAGCGTTTCTCAGGGTACAGGCACCTACCCGAAGGTCACAGTGGATGGCAAGGGCCGCGTGACCGCCGGTACAAATCTTGCGGCAGACGACCTTCCCACCCACGCCCACAGCGCCGGCGACATTGTGAGCGGCGAGTTCCCGCACAAGATCCAGAAAGACGGGGATGACGTCGGCACCCGTGGTGCGCTCAACCTCGTCCAGGGCAACCGCATCTCGCTTGCGACCGCTGACGACCCGGCGAACGACCGAGTCAGCATGACCATCAGTGCGAGCCCGCCAGAGGCCGGCGAAATCACTAACGCCCTCGGTTACGTGCCAGCGAACCGCACAGGCGAGCACTTCACCGGGCCCATCGACTGCGGTCCACATCAGACCATCGGCGGCCCGCTGGAGAACATGGCGAAGCACTCCGAGGACTTCGCCGCCGCTGTGTGGGATAAGAATGGCGGCTCGTGCTCGGTGACGTCAAACGCCATCATCGCTCCGGACGGCAACCAGACCGCCGACGTGGTCACCGTCGTGACCACCACGCCCGTCATCCAGCAGCAGATCGCGGGTCTCGCTGACAGCGGCACGTACACCTTCTACATCCGGGCCCGCGTCGCATCCGGTACGCGCAAGGTGTCGATCGCCATCGTGGACAACCCCTACGCCGCGTATCTTGCTGGCCCAACTCAGATCATGCTCACGACCGCGTGGCAGCGGTTCAAGATCACGGGCACCCTCGCATCAGGGCAGACTGGGCTGTGGATCGTCGTGCGCCAGTTTGCCGCCAACGGCGACGACTGGACCACCGGCGCCATCCACCTCTGGGGCACCTGTCTCCAACACGGCGACGACCCGCAGAAAGCCTACGCCCGCGCCTGGGCCTCGCAAACGCTGCACAGCGCCTCTGGCATCGCGGCCGGCCCCACCGTAATCGCCGCGTCGGACACCACCACCTCACCCCTCAAGATTCACGGCCCCGGCTCCAACCTGGCCGACAGCACCCTCCTCGAGCTTACCGCCAACGGCGAACTCATCCTCGCCGGCGGCTCCGGCAACGGCTACCGCTTCGCCGAACTCGCAGCCGCAAACAATCCCTCCGGCTGGGCGGGCGTTCTCAAGGTGAAAACCCCAGCAGGCACAACGCTCGGCTATATTCTTCTTCACACAAACCCATGAAGATCCAGCTTGATCACGTTCAACGTTTGAACGTTTGAACCTCCACCCTTGACGCCCAGCGCGGCGATGTCGCCGCCATCCGCGCCCTCTGGGCCCTTCAGGACAAGCTTGCACTCACGGCTGAGGAGGAGTAGGCCATCGACCACAAGAGGGAATTCGTGGCAGGCCACGAACGCGTTGCCTGGAATTGCTAGGTGGACGGCAGGCCGACTATCTGCGTCGTCCTGCGGACCTCAGGCGTCACCTCCGGCGACCCATCCGCCAAAGCCGATTTCGCTCACGGTCCTGCCGAATGTCCGATATTCCATTTGGCACCCTATTGAATCCGGAGATTAGCACGAAAGAGCCAGGCTAAACGTCCACGCTGATCAACCGATTGAGCAGATTAAGGTTCTGTTCTATCGACCGAAGGTAGGCTGGCGTGTGGCGGAATCGCCGAGCGACCGCCATGGCCTGTTCCAGCGTCAGTGCCGGAACGCGGAGTTCCCTCCGCTCCCGCCAGAAATCATAATGGACCGCGTATCGATATATATCGTGATCGTCCTGCAGACCGTACCAGAGATCGAAGAAATTGTCTTCGCACGAGTAGCTCACTATGCCCGCGGCCTTGCCTATTTCCCCGACACGATGCATGAGCGCCCGGCGATACTGGCGGTCCGGCACCCGGGCTCCTGCGCTAAGTTCCTTCGTTGTCTCGTAGTACCGCTGCTCAATGTCGTTTCGGAGCGCGGCCAGGCGCGGGGCCATGGCCTTGCGCATGCCGGCCCATGTGATCGGGTAAAGTCTCATGACGCCCGCATAAAGGTTCGTCGTCCCGGCAGCGACGATCTTCCTGATGAGGTCCTCCAATTCCGGCTCGGCATCAGTGTGCCCGGGGATAATCGGCAACAAGAGCGCACAGGTCCGAACGCCCGCGGCGTTCAGTTTCCGCAATGCATCCAGGCGTTCCAGAGTTGAACGCGCCCGGAGCTCAACACCCTTGCGTTTATTCTCGTTTATGCTCGTGAAGCTGACGCTCACCAACCCGACGTCTTGAAGCTCGCCGAGCAGGTCCGCATCGCGGGCGACCAGGGGACTCTTGGTGATGATCTCGAACGGATAGTGATATTCCCGGAAGACTTCCAGGCAGCGGCGCATTAGGCCATATTGCTCTTCGTAATCCTGGTAGGGGTCGCTTGTGCTGCCCACCCAGATCCACTCCTTCGGGCGCCTTCGCAGCTCTTTTTCCAGGAGTTCCGGGGCGTTTGTGCGGATCTGAATTCGCTGGAAAATGTCGTTTGGCTCCATACCCTTCCACCGGGTCATGAAACGGATATAGCAGAACGAGCAGAACGTTTCGCACCCGAAGGCCACGTTCATGCTGGAACGGCAGCTCAGACCCTTCAAGACGCTGAACTTCGAGTGGGGAATTGAGTTGATCAGCGACTTGGCTGTTACTTCGGTGTAGCTTACTGGCACATTGCCTCCTTATATTGTTTCCAAGAATTCTGCGGATGCCCGAAGGAAGGGGATCTGCGCGGCCCCGAGGGCCTCCGCGTGCCGCCCCACCTCGATGTCGTCCAAACAGGAGTGGGCCCAGACCGCCTGATCAAGCAGGCAGAGCTGTCCCAGGAAATCGACCAGGTGCGGCGGTGCCACGGGCATGTCGTAGGTTTCGAAAAACGCCTCGCGTTTCTTGCGGCTCCACCCCTGCCTGGCGAAGAGCCAAGCGATGTCGATAACCGGGTCGGCGACTGCCGCCATTTCCCAGTCCAGCATCACTAGGGTCCGGCCGACCGGGAGAGGAGGTTGTGGTCGCCGATATCCCCATGGACAAGCACTGGAGGTGCTACGGGGGCCACCCAGAGTCTCAGAAAACGCTTTCGAGCATCCCCGATGAGCACCACGGCGCCTCGGAATTGGCGCGGCGAAAGGTGAGAGGCAAGAAGTCTTCTGTCCATGTTGTCCAGCAGGTCGAGTACCGCCGCCGTCAGGTCTTCGGGGGCACCAGGCCGCCGAAGATGCGATGGAAGGGGGAGCCGATGAAGTTGTGCGACGATTCTGCCGAGGCGCGCGATGGTGTCACCATCAAACTGAACCGCATCACCTGACTCGTACGTCATTAAGAGCCACGGCTGGCCAAACGCCCTTCCTTCCGCATCACAGCCGAGCGGCCTCGGCGCGTGGGCATATCCGTACTCTGCCAAATGCCGAAGAACGCGATACTCCCGCTCAATCCGCTGGTGGATCCCAGGAACGTCCAACAGCAATCGGCGCAGCACGGCCGGGCCGAACGGCAGTCCTTCGATGAGGTGATGGGAGTTGTTGAACCCCCGCCCCAGAAAACGGACGGATGAAGCCGAGAAGTGCCGCTGTATCGCGTTCCGCAAGGGAACGCTATCTGCCTCATGGAAGTCGGGAACCTCCAGCGGCAAATCCCGCCAGTGTTCAACCCAACTGGGCCAGAGATGCACGGACTACTTCGCTCCTGTCGCTATCCGGTGCCATTCCGCGCTAAGGTCCCGTCTGCCTTCCCGGCGCACAAACGCACCGTCACGCCATTCCCAGATCCACCCGGACCGTTTGAAGCCTCCTGAACCCCAGTGCTGTGGCTCGAAACCCGCGACCATGTCAACGTTCTGGAACACAAGACCGTGGGAGCGGGCGAGCCGCTGGGCTGCATCGCGGTAAACTTGGCCGCGGCCGAACACGGTTGCGGTAAGTCCGTACCGTGTTCCTTCGGCGACAGTCATCGCCTCTTCCACGGTGCGATAGCCGTACACGGGAAA
This sequence comes from Bryobacteraceae bacterium, assembly GCA_035714225.1. GTDB lineage: Bacteria > Acidobacteriota > Terriglobia > Bryobacterales > Bryobacteraceae > CAADGY01. The sequence continues at coordinate 9,113 of DASTMK010000191.1, forward strand.
GATCGGAGCCATGGTTTCCCGTTGCATCATGTCCATGTCGGAGGTGACGCCGACCAGGATGGTCGGTTGGAGCTCCCACATGGTGATTCCCGCCACGGACAGCTCTCGGATTTGGCCGCCATGCACGACTTTTGCGCCGGCCGATACCGCCTCCCGAACCTGGCGTTGCACTTCTTCGACGATACGACCGTCCGCGATCAGACCGAGGCGGATTTCGCGGGAGAAAGGGTCGCCTTGAGGCCATTCTGCGAACGCGGAGACCAGGGCTTCCCGGAAGTCTTGGACGCTGGCGGCTGGAACCAGAAAGCGTTCCGGGCTCATGCACGCCTGCCCCGCTGCAAACAACCCGGAGTTGACCGCGCCGATCACGGCGGCGTTGA
>DASTMK010000192.1:0-6815 GCA_035714225.1 Bryobacteraceae bacterium
AAGAACCGGGTGTTGCGACTGCTGCCGTCCACAAAGGTCCCCTTTGAAACCTGGAAAGCTCCCGTGAAGAGTTTTGTGGACCGCTATTGCGATGCATCCGATGTCGAGTTCACGACGGAAAAGGACATCCGGGTGCAAGGCCAGATCTTCATTCCTCGTGAGGAAAAGTATCGCCAGTCGGCACTCATCTACGTCAAACGATCGGATGACATTGTCCACCCGATCGATTGGGATCCCCTGCTGCCACTGTTTGGCCGGAGGGTGGTGCTGGTGTTGCACCCGCGGGGCGTCGACTACCCGGTCACTAATTTGCAGCTCTCGACGATCAAACGAACGGCGGCCCTGCTAGGGGGCACGCTCGAGACCATGCAGTTGTGGGACATTCTTCGCTCGGTGGATTTTCTTACGGCCGAACAGGGCCTTAACCTGAAGTCAATTTCCATCTACGGGCGCGGTCAGATGGGACCGCTCGGGTTTTACGCGGCCGCGCTCGATAACCGCATCACCCGCGTGATTCTGGACGATCCACCCGGCTCGCACTGGCAAGGTTCGCCGCTGCTGAACATTTTGCGGATAACCGATCTGCCCGAGACCGCAGCATTGCTCGCCCCCCGGGAACTCGTCAGCCTGACGCCGCTGCCGCACGCTTATGATTACACCGCTTCGATCTTTGCTCTTTATGGCAAACGCGATGCCATACGGCAGGCGGGCGGTCTGGGCGAAGCTGTGCGGGTATGGGAGCCGTAGCGGAATGAAAGACAAAGGAATCACGAAGCGGGATTTTCTTCAGACTATGGGCGCCGGCGTGCCGACCGTACTGGCTCTGAATCCGGGTCTCGCGGCGGCCCAAACCGTTACCGGCCACCCTCCCGCTGTGACGCGGAAAGCGGAACCCATCGACTGCTCGAACTACTTCACGGCCTCGGCAGCCGACCTCGGGCCGCGAGAGCAGGCCGCACGCTTAACGAGAGAATCGCAACAGGACCGTTTGATCCGCATGCCTGGAGGGGAAAGGGGGTTGCGAGGTCTCCCCTTCCGCTTGGGGCCCGAGGACGTCAACCGGAAGTCCTGGATCGTCCTCCGGCAGAACGGCGAAAAATGGGCCGCCGCCCAGGTGGAAATTCCTGTGGATCAAGCGGCGTCGTTCGTGTGCATGGCGGCTTTCGCCGATTGGACAACAACGGCGAGCACTGCCGCCGATCCGGCATGGGCGCGCGGCCACCACCTGGCTGATCTCACCCTGGCCTATGAAGACGGCTCCGAGCAGCGATATCCCGTACGCTGGGGCTTCGAAGTAAATCCTCCGCTGGTGGGATTCGGCGAGGAGTGTTATAAAGCCGTGCCCCATCGCGAACTGGTGTCGAGCAGTCTCGGCGATCCTTTGTCCAACGCATCCTTGTGGGGTCTTCTGCAAACTGGCGTTTATCCGTTGGACAGAAGCGATCCGTATCACGGCTCGTTGTGGATCGCGGCTTTCCCGTCTCCGCATCCGAACCGGAAGATCCGGAAGATCCGGTTCGATGCCCGTGGCGAGGATCTGCTGTTTGTCTGCGGGCTCACCGTTTACAAAGGAGCGGAACATCCGCTGCGCCTGGATCGCTCGCGGACCTATCGTTTTACTCTTCCGGAGGGACAACAGGGACGGCGTATTGATTGGGATCTCGATGTCGACCTTGGCGTTGTCGTAAAGGTCTACCGTCTGCCCACCTTTGACGGCGAATCGTGGCTTGCGTCGCCCCTTGCCGGTCTCGGTGAGTCCTCTGAATATCTCGCGGGCGACCGCTATCTCTATGCCGAGGTTGCGGCCGCACCGGATGCGGTAGTGACGCTGCGAAACAAGCAAGGTGGCCCGGCGTTCCTCTTCGACCTCTCGGACGTCGCATCCGGACGTGAGACCGCGCCCCGGCCGTCGCAGCCGCGAATCGAGTGGATTGAGCCCCACAATGCCTGGATCCGGGGCCGTGTTCTCGACGCGTCGACCGAACGGCCAACGCCGGTCTGTCTTGCGTTTCGTGCGAGCAACGGCCGCTACATCCCGCCTTACGGCCACCGGGCCGAGATCAACGACGGCTGGTTTCAGGATTACGGCGCCGATGTCAAGCGGGATGGAACGTCGTATGCCTATGTCGACGGCACGTTCCAGGTCGAACTGCCGGTAGGAGAAGTCTTCGTCGAGGTTCTGAAAGGTTTTGAGTACCAACCCATCCGGCGCAAGCTGCGCATCGAGCCGAACCAGCGGGAACTATCGCTCGAGATCTCACGATTCTCCAATTTGCGCGCGGAGAAATGGGCCAGCGCCGACACCCATGTTCACTTTCTCTCCCCATCGACGGCTGTACTCGAAGGGCAGGCCGAGGATCTGAATCTGATTCACCTGCTGGCGGCGCAATGGGGCGATCTTTTCACCAATGTCGGCGATCTTACTCACAGATCGCTGCGCTCGCCGGATGGCGAAATGATTGTCCATGTCGGCACGGAAAATCGCCAACATCTGTTGGGACACTTAAGTTTGCTCGGCGCTCAGGGAGATCCCGTTTTCCCGATGTCGGCGGATGGCCCCGGAGAGGGACAAATCGGCATGCCCTTGTGGAGTTCGCTCGCCGAATGGGCAGAGCGCAGCCGCCGGAACGATGGTCTGGCCGTCGCGGTTCACTTCCCGCTTCCCATTGGCGAACTGGCGGCGGATATTGCGTTGGGGAAGATCGACGCCGTCGAACTGATGCCAAGACTTGTGACGGAGGAGTTTGAGACCCTGCCTTTCCGCGACTGGTACCGCTATCTCAACTGCGGTTACCGCCTCCCGGCCGTGGGAGGAACCGACAAGATGAGGGCATCGAATGCGGTGGGATTCAATCGCACCTATACGTATCTCGGCGACGATGAGTTCAGCGTGCAGAACTGGTCGAAAGCGGTACGGCGCGGAAACACTTTCATGTCCTCCGGGCCGCTGTTGCTCTTCAAGGCCGACGGCCGGGCGCCCGGCGAAGAGATTTCATTCCGTGCGGGCGGCGGCCGGGTTGCGGTAGAAGCTCACGCCCGTTGCATGGCCCCGATCCACCGGCTCGAGATCGTGCGCAATGGAGAGGTTGTGGCATCCCAGGTGGAGGAGCGGGGAGCTCGCGAGCTCCGCCTCAGCGAGACCATCGAAGTGTCGGGCCCAGGCTGGCTGGCTGCGCGTTGTTTCTCTCGATTTCAGTCGTCCGGATCGCGGATCGCGGCGCACACGTCGCCCGTCTATATCACGGTCCCGGGCCGGGAACTATTTTCGGCTCCGGTAGCGTCGTATATGCTCAGGCTGATCGACGGCGCGGATAGCTGGGTGCGCGAGTTGGCAACCCGTCCCGATCCGGAAACGCTGGAACGCATGTTTCGCGTTCTCCGGGATGCAAAGGCGGCAGTGGAAGAAAGACTCCGCCGTCTGGCCACTCCCTGACGCGCGCGGCTCGGTCACAACTGCTACGCTAGCAACTTCCCGGCCAAAAATGAGCCGTTAAACCCTTCCACGCCAATGCCTGCTCCAAGGAGTTGGTGCAAGATCGAGCGGATCTCCGACTGAAACATTTTTGACTATCCATGTCGTTTTTCTGTTGATAGGCAAGATCGGTTCCGCAATGTGCTGGTCCACGGAAGGAGTGCCGGCCGATCTTCAACGTAGCGGCAGTTGCACGCACGGGCATACCGCTGCTGTACTGTGAGTTCCGTTGTCCTCATGCCATCGTCTATAATAGATGCCGCTTTCTGAATATCACTGGTGAGCGATGATGCAGCATGGCAACTCAAAGAACAATTCCGTGGTTCAGTGCAATTCTCATCGTGGCTGTTGGTTCCACAGCGTCGTCATCGACCCAAACGGGCGGGGTTTCGCCGGATCTGGTAGACAGGGTGTCCAAGGCCGTAGTGCTCATCAAAGGAACAGGCGAGAATGGGACGATCACCGGAAGCGGGTTTCTCGTTTCTTCGGATGGCAAGCTGGTAACAAATCTCCACGTTATACGAGAAATGAAGCGTGGTGGTGTCCAGCTTCATTCAGGTGAGACCTTTGACTCCTTTTCGGTGCTGGCCTTCGACGAGCGGAGGGACTTGACGATTCTACAGATTGCTGGATTCGACTTACCGACGATTGAACTCGGCAATTCAAATGACGCAAAAACGGGTGAGGCGGTTATCGCAATCGGTAGCCCCCGTGGGCTGAACGGAACAGTAACTGCTGGCGTCATTAGTGCAATAAGAGATGATGCGTCAACGGGTTTCAAGATTATCCAGACAGACGCCGCAGCCAATCCCGGCAATAGTGGTGGGCCGCTCATTAACGTCCGAGGGCAAGTGATTGCGGTTGTTACCTCCAAGTTGAGGGCGTCAGAAGGTCTGAATTTTGCCGTGCCAGTGAACTACGTCCGAGGTCTCCTAAACATTGCAAATACCCCCCTGACTCTTGACGCACTCCGGGCAGCTTTAGCGGGAGGCGGGACGGACATTTTTAGGCAGGAGACTGCGTTCCCGACAAGTTGGAAATCGCTAATCAGTGGGAATGTCTACAACATCCGACGACAGAGCGACTTGATCTATGTCGAGCGCCTGTTTCCCCCCGAGGCGGTAAAAGTAGGGTTCTTTAGTGCTTGGGAACTACGAAAAAAGGAGCAACAATACGTAGGCAGCATACGTAGCGTAGTGGTATGCGAGTACCAGCCGTGGATCGAAACGATTGTTAAACGATGCCCATTCGAGTTCCGTGCCGAGTTCTCACTATTCACGGATTCACGCATCGAAGGGCGAACATTAGCTCCCCGGAACGGGGCGAAGCTGAATTGCAGGAAATGTGAATACAACAAGCCTCCGGTTTGGCAATCCTTTACGTGGATACCACAGTGACCGCAAATCCGTAGGCTCCAACCCGACATCCTGATTTCCACCTTGGCAGTTCGTGAAGGAGGTCTGACACGGATGCCATATCGAGGGGCAGAACGTTGCGACGCTTGATCACACGTCCCGGAAGTTGGAGAATCGAGACGTTGTGGCTATTCACCTTGAACTTGCGGCATTATCCGTGGAAGCGATAGAGGAATACCTGCTTACGGCGGAAATGTGCTTGAAGTACAGGAAACCGGATGGCGGATGCTTGGGCTATCCGGCGACTCTGCTTCTTTTCTGCGTCGTTGACGCCCTCGGCGGTTATCTCAGTAATGACAAGTCGAATGAGATTCCGAAGCACGAGCCGTTCCTTGTTCTTCGCCATCCCTGCTTCGGCCTGACAGACCTCACGGTCGAGCAGATCAAGAAGCTCGAATGGTGGTATCGGAATGGCCTTGCCCACAATGCAGTCCTTCCACCCGGAACATGCCTGAGTGGTGAAGACGGCGATCCCTTCGAGTTTGCACCGAACAGCGATCCCTTCAAAATCCGTGTTTTCTCATTTCACAGATTGGTCAGTGACGCATGGAGAAGGTTTGATAGGACGCTGATTGTTCCTTCAAAGATTCTGCACGACCGAAAAATGCCTACTGTCGGTTTCAATCCTGCCGATGAAACGGGACCTATAATCGCATCGACGGGATGTCCGCTACCGAAGATTTGAGTTGCCTATATAGTTGCATGGACAACAAAAGGTGTTTGGGGATCAGTTGTCCCATGCAAATCGGAGAATTCGTTTCTCGAACGAAGAACGGAGGAAGTGGGGAGAGCAAAAGTTGTTACCGTCGCCAGCGAAGTTTGATTTCTTGAACACTTACCCGGAATGGCGCGACTCAGGCTTTGACGGACTGCGGCTCGAGCACTACTACTGGCTGGAAATACAGACGTGATCGAATGCGCCGGATTAAACTGTGGAGATGGCTGATATCGTCAAATCGTCTGCCTCTACCAGCTACTAACGCAAAATCATCTACGATGCACACCGCAACCGGGCAGACGTTTGGATGCGAAATGCCTACGGCGAAATCTACCTCGAGTTCAGCTTGGAAGATGTGGCAGCACTCCGGGAGTTTGAAGAGCGTGCGATGGCGCTGGCTTGACGATCAGGGCCGAATGGTGAAGAATCAGTTGGGTGAATATTCAGGCCGATGAATATCCACCCGCAACAACACGGATTTTAGCTGATTACCCGCTGGCACGAGTCTGTACGGCTCTTAAAATTCCAGGCGCGCACCAAGCTGGCCGACGCGGGGACCGGCCAGTCCGTTCAAAGACGTGATCGTGCCCACGTTTGCCGCCCGGATATTTGTCGCCGGCGTGCTGTAGTTCGGATGGTTGAAAACGTTGCGGAACGTGCCTTCCACCATCAGGCGGACCCGTTCGGTAAGCTGAAATTCCTTACGCAGTCCGCCGCTCACGTCGAAAGTGCCCGGGCCCACCAGGATGTTCGGCGCCGAGTTTCCAAAGCGGCCCACGTTTACGTCCGGGCGCCCGTCGCCGTCCATGTCGCCGGGCACAACGAACGCTGTGGAGTCGAACCATCGTTGCAGCGCCCGCTCCGAACTGGGCAGGTTTCCGTCCGCGAGACGGTCCGGCCGCCCGCTGGTTACATTCGTGTTGGACACGTCGAACCCATTGAACGTGGGGTTGAAGAACGAGCCGGTTTGCGCGGCCAGCGTGGAACTCAGCGTCCATCCGCCGAGCACCCACTGCGCGACGCCGGGAAGGCTGTTCGCGAAGCGGCGTCCCCGTCCGAACGGAAGATCCCAGAGCAGGCTGCCCACCAGGCGGTGCCGGGGCTGGTAGCTCACGTTGCCATACTCGCTATGCCGGGCGTAGGAGTTCTCGACTCCGCAGCCCTGCTCGCTGTCGCTTTGACAATCCGTGAGCGACTTCGCCCAGGACCA
>DASTMK010000193.1:0-6043 GCA_035714225.1 Bryobacteraceae bacterium
GCGCGCATTGACCGCATTCTTCAGGATCTTCACCAGGCCGCGGTAGGTGTTCTGGCCATGCCCGGCGGAAATACCCTTGGAGACGATCGTGCTCTTCGTATTCTTCCCGATGTGGATCATCTTAGCGCCGGTATCGGCCTGCTGGTAGTTGTTGGTCAGCGCGATCGAGTAGAATTCGCCCACCGAATTGTCGCCCTGCAGGATACAGCTGGGATACTTCCAGGTAATGGCGGAACCCGTCTCAACCTGCGTCCAGGAGATCTTTGAGTTCACACCGGCGCACTTGCCGCGCTTGGTCACGAAATTGTAAATGCCACCCTTGCCGTCTTGATCGCCCGGATACCAATTCTGCACGGTGGAGTACTTGATCTGCGCATTGTCGAGCGCGACTAACTCGACTACGGCCGCGTGCAACTGATTCTGATCGCGAATCGGGGCGGTGCAGCCCTCGAGGTAGCTGACGTAAGCGCCTTCGTCGGCAACGATCAGCGTGCGTTCGAACTGCCCGGTCTCGGAAGCGTTAATGCGGAAGTAGGTGGACAGCTCCATCGGACAGCGGACACCCTTCGGGACATAGACGAAGGAGCCGTCGCTGAACACGGCCGCATTCAGCGCTGCAAAAAAGTTGTCAGCATACGGCACCACCGAACCCAGGTATTTCTGCACCAGGTGAGGATGGTTCTGCACTGCGTCGGAGAAGGAGCAAAAAATGATGCCCTCTTTCGCCAGCTTTTCCTTGAACGTTGTGGCCACTGAAACGCTGTCGAACACAGCATCCACCGCTACGCCGGCCAGCATCTTCTGCTCCTGAAGCGGTATGCCCAGCTTCTCGTAGGTGCGCAGGATCTGCGGGTCAACCTCGTCCAGGGTCAGGCCCGTCTTCTTCATGGGCGCCGAGTAATAGTGAATGTCCTGGTAATTGATAGGAGAGTACTTGATGTTGGCCCACTTTGGCTCGGCTTGGGCCTTTTCGAGCGACGTCCAATGGCGGTATGCCTTCAGACGCCAATCCAGCATGAACTCCGGCTCGTTCTTCTTCGCCGAGATCAGTCGAATGATGTCCTCGTTGAGCCCCTTGGGCACTTTGTCTTCTTTAATGTCGGTGACAAAGCCCCATTTGTACTCGGAGTTGGCGAGATCCTGAACAATATCGAGATTCGTGCTCACTGCGTTCTCCCGGAATCCGGACCCGCTGTGATGATGAGACCCTTTATCATGTCCTTTCCTCCAGGCGGGAACTAGCAACAGTTTCAATGTGCCTCTCGTCCGCCACTTCGAGGCGAGTCCCTAACCGCAACAAGCTGGGCAACAACAGTCCGCCTCCGTCATCTGCATCATCTTCATTAAGCGAGCGGTCCGGCCAGAAGCGCGAGTTAAGAAATCGACTCGGGCGCTCTCGCCGGGCCATTCGCCCCAGCGCACATATACTCGCGGGTCAGGCGCCTGGCCGGACTGCTCCGTTTGGCTAGCAGCAGTTGAGAAACGCCAGTGAGCCCGTCTTCAAAACTGGCCGCGGATCCCGCCAAGTACAGCAGCCAGGTTCGATAGGTCTCCCGGTCCACGGCATCGAGGCATGCGTCCGCGTTCCGCTGCAGGCGCCCGACCCACGCGCGGCAAGTGAGCGCGTAGTGTGGCCGCAGATCCTCCACGTCCAGGATTTCGAACCCGGCCAGTTCGGCGGTTCGAATCACGTCGGATAGATGCGCCAGTTCTCCCCCAGGGAATACCCTTCGTTGCAGGAAAAGGGTCTGCGCGCAGTCTGTCACGAATTCCGGACGAACGAGGCCGTGGTTCAAGAAAAGCCCGTCTGGCTCCAGCAGGTCGTGCACTTTGCGGAAGTAGCTGCGCAAGCGATGGCGGCCGACGTGTTCGAACATTCCAACGGAGGCGATCTTGTCAAACCTGCCGGACATTTCGCGAAAGTCCATTTCGTGGATGGCCACTTCCGCTCCGGTGACCCGTCTCGCAGACTCCCTCGCGTACTCGGTTTGGTTTCGACTCAGAGTGCAGCCGATCGCCTGCGCTCCGTAGCGTCCGGCCGCGTGAATCACCAGCGATCCCCACCCGCAACCAATATCGAGGAATCGGTCGCCGGGCCGGAGATCGAGCTTCCGGCAAATATGGTCCAGTTTCGCGACTTGCGCTTCCTCGAGTGACGCCCCTGGCGTCTGGAAGTAGGCGCACGAGTAAACCATGCGCGAATCGAGGAACTGCTTGTAGAACTCATTCGACCGGTCATAGTGGTAGCGAATGTTCTCGGCGGCGCGCGCCCGCGTCTGAAGCCAGGTTTCGATGCGATGCGGAGCCAGGCGCGCTGCCGCTGCATACAGAAGGTCCCGCCAACCCCGGCGATGTCTGTTCAGTTGAAACCGCACTGCTGCGACGAGGTCACCCTCAACATTGAAGTCGCCGCGAATGAACGAGAGCGCCGCGGAGTAGGTATCGGAACTGAACAGGTCCAGCATTTGTCGCCGATCTCGAACGATCAGTGTAAAAGCGGGAAGACCCTCCCCGTACGTCTCCTCGGCCCCGTTAGAAAAACGCACCGTGTATGTTTCAGGGATCGTCCTGCGCCACGCCGCAGCGGCAGACTCGGGCTTGGTCGCTGTAGCGGAAGCGGGGGTGGAAATCATCGCTTCTGTTGCCATCGGCTCTCCTTTTCTATGACCTCAACGTTGAATAGCACCTCAATTCACAGGAACGGCACAAACAGATGATCTTCGATTTGTTTACTTGAACAGGCCGGGAGCACGCGGTGAAAATGCTCGGGCGCGTGTAGCACGGCGCTCAGTCGCGAAGCGTCTTCAGGCCGCAAGTGGTTTTGGCTTCGATAACAGCGAATCGCCTCCAGTTTGCGTTCCCCAAAGCCGTTTATGTCGATCACGGTCGTTGCTGGCGGCGCCTCGACCGGAGCGGAAGGCTTGCAGCACGAGGGAACGGACTCCGATCGCAGCACATAGTAAAGAGAAGAAGGCCGCGACGGTTCACCAGCCGAGATCAACGTTCGATTGCCGGCGCCCCAAACTGCGGAGGTCACGATCTGGCTGATTGCGATGTGATCGGGATGTCCCGAAACCCCATCCGGACCGAACGTGATGACAACGTGCGGCTTCAATTTGCGGATATATCGGACGACTTCGTTCGTTGCCGAATCCCAGCAGGTGCGGGCGAGCTGTTTGTCTGCGCAGTCGAGGAACACCGGCTCGTTCAACCCGAGTACACGGCAAGCGGCCTGCATCTCACGCTCCCGAACTAGGGCGAACTCTTCGACAGGGAGACCTTCGTATTCGCCGCGCTTGCCGGCTTCGCCACGCGTCGCGGAAACGACAAAAACATCGTGGCCTTCAGCCGCGTACTTCGCCAACGTTCCACCGGCGAGAAATGTCTCGTCGTCAGGGTGCGCGAAAACAGCCAGAATTCGGAATGGCATATTCTTCAAGCCTCAATCGTCTGAGCTGCTGGGGCTGACGCAGACTTCACGCCGCGTCGCGAAAGGCGCAAAGCCGAACCAATGACCCAAAGGACTTCAGCGGCATCGAAAGGTTTCGCCAGCACGTCATAGCCGCCAAGGTTTAGCACTTCCGCCCACAACCGTTCGTCGGCCAACCGATCCGCCACAATCAAAGCTGGTGGATTGGCTTTGCCCTCAATTTCGCCCAGAATATCTTTCCAAGAACCACCGCCGGGACAGCGCGCTTCGGTTAGCACAATAGTGACCGAGTCCACACGCTCGACGCGGAGAGCGGAGTGGACCTCAGACCAACTACGCGCAAACTGCAAGTCCCAGGGTTGACCACCCAGGATCGCCCGAAGCGCGATCTGATCCTCTTTCAAAGGAAGGGCGGCGAGAATCGTCACATGCTCGATGCGGTTTTCGATATCTATTTCCGGCAGACTCTGATTTCCACCGAGCAGGTCAACCTCAATATGCTCCCCGGTCCAGGCGGGCACGGCTCGATGAGAGTTTCCACTTCCCCTGAGGACCATTTCGGTGTCGGCTGGTTCCTGACCACCTGTCCAGAGTCCAGTTCGCGAGTTTGTACCTGCGCAGAGTCTCATTTCTTGAATTTATCGGGTCGGAATTTCCCGCCAACAACGTAACTGGCATCGATCTCGGCAAAGTGACGCCATTTTTCGGGCAGATCTTCGAGAGCAAAAATCGCTGAAACCGGGCAGACTGGAACACATGCACCACAGTCGATGCACTCAACAGGGTCGATGTAGAGTTTTTCTACCTGCTCAAAGCCCGGCCGGCCGTCCTCATAGGTGGTGTTCTTCTTCGGATGAATGCAATCCACCGGACATGCGTCCACACAGGCAGTATCTTTCACACCGATGCACGGTTCAGCAATCACATAGGCCACATGCCATCTCCTCTCGGCCGGGGCCGCCACGGCTCCCAACAAACGCGGCTCATAAATCCGTTCCCGCCTTCATTTTTCGCAGACCAATACCAAGCGCCCTTTCGGCTGGCGGTAGGCAGTGACACCCCTGAAACGCCGGTGCACTGCTTGTTCCAATCGCTTCAAGAAACCATCCCGATTCTCGTCGTATTCGCTGATGATCAGCCGGCCGTCGGAAGTCAGAATTCGGTGGAGTTCGCCTAAGCCGCTGTCGAAGCGCGAAACGTGATGCAGGACATTGAAACACACGATGTTCTGAAAGGAGCTGGAAGCCAGACCCGAGGCGGTGATGTCATCCTGCAACAGCCGAACAGCCTTCTTCATGGGCTGCGTACTTAGAAACCCTCGGGCGGCGTGTATTGTCTCACGGTCCTTGTCGACAGCGACCACCTGCGTGCCCTGGCTGGCGAGGATACTGGCGACGCAGGCGCAATCCCCGGTGCCGATATCCAGCACAGGATCGCCCGGATGCTTTATCAACGACAGGGCAAAGCTCCGTGCGTCTTGCGACCCGGTTTTCGCGGGGGCGCATTTAAGTGGCGCTGACGCCACACTTTCTTCCGCACACGCGTGCGGTTCAGCTATCACGTTCGCCATAAGCCAACCCCTCTCGGGCCACACCGCGGACGGCTTCAATGTCCGCGGTGCCTCGGACCGGAAACGTATCGTTTTCAGGGTGTGCGAACATCCCGAGTAACCGAGATCTCATCTCTCCAGGTCCCCCGCATCACGCCAAAACATCGAAGCGGGGTCCCATGGCTCATCGAGTAATTGAACGTCCACCGTCCTTCCCTCGGCAACCGCCTGGACCTTGTTCTCAACCTGCGAAATAAGGTATCTAGCCAGAGGACAGCCGGGGATGGTCAATACCATCCGCACCTGGATCCGGTTGTCGTCAATGAGCACATCCCGTATCAAGCCGAGATCCACCAAATTGGCGCCGATCTCCGGATCTACAACTTCCTTCAGGTTGGACAGCACCTGTATTCTGGTAACCACCGTGCGCCTCCTATCAATTGCGCCACTGCCGCCCCTCAGGCCTTTTCGCGGCGGGGCTCACCGGCTCATGGCCGGCGACGGCGGCGGCGGCGATGGCGACAATGCGAGCAAATGCCAGGAAGCGGGCCTCGTCGAAGCGAAGGGTGAGTTCTCCCTGTTCGAGCTCGACGTGGATGTGACCTTCCGGGCAACGGTTGACTCCTATCCCGTTTTCACCGCGGGCCAGGACTTCCCATTCCGTCATGATGGACCTCCTATCACGCCTGTGCGACAAGCTCTTCGGGACTACGGTCAGGCGCGGTTCGAACCTCGTCCCTGATTACCTCAGAGGCATGGCGCACGATTTCTTCCAGTCGCGCGAGGCGGCCCCACCCCTCCCCGCCACACGCCATCGGCCCGTACTCCGGATTCACAAAATGCGCTCCAAAGTTCTTTAGCCGCTCGACGTTAGCCTGTACCATCGGATTTAGCCACATCCGTTCATTCATGGCTGGTGCGATCAGCAGCGGAGCCCTCACGGCGAGAACTGTCGTCGAAAGCATATCGTCGGCGATCCCGCTGGCGAGCTTTCCGATAATATTCGCCGTCGCCGGGGCGATCAGGAGCAGATCAGCCGCGGTCGCCAGTCCAATATGCTCCAC
>DASTMK010000194.1:0-4829 GCA_035714225.1 Bryobacteraceae bacterium
ATCAGAAAAAATAATGAATCTGAAACGCACGCTGATGATCGCTCTTGGCAGCGCCGGTTTCCTTCTGGCGCAGGACACGGCAGTGGTCAGACCCAGTATTTATCCACCCCCTGATAGAGAACCCGCCAGGGCATTGAAGGAGTATCTGAATCTCACGGAGGCACAGGCTCAGGCTCTACAGAATGTCCAGAAGAGCCGGCAGGAAGCCGAGCAGGTCATCTATGAACAGATGCGGCAAAAGCAACTGGCGCTCGACAGTCTCTTGCAATCCGGCTCGACGGACTATACCCAGATCGGGCGCCTGCTGGCTGAAATCCGCGATCTTCAAAAGAAACTGCCTATTTCCGGCGAGCCGTACCGGACCCAGGCGCTATCGGTGCTTTCTCAGGAGCAGCGTCTCAAATTACCGGCTCTCGTGGATGTTCTGAAGTTGCAAACACCAGCCAATGATGCAGTCTTTTGGAATCTTATCGACCGGCCGGAACAGGAGCCGGAACCCCCAATTATTCTCGGCGGGCGGGAAGCGGCGGACGTTCACATCCTGCCCGCGAGAAAATAGTTGATAACTCTGCGATCGGAGGAGCGAAAGGGGGCGCGGCAGCCAGTCCGCCCTCTCTCGACTGGCTCTTGCTGACTTTGCGAGACACAACCCATGACGCGCGGTCCGGAAAATCCCGTTTGGACGAGGCGCGCATTGTCTCGCTGCATGCGCAGGTCGAGCAGCTTTATGAAGATGCCAGACAGGATGTCTACTACTACCTGCTCACATTCGGCATTGATCCGGGCCAGGCACAAGACCTGTCACAAGAGACATTCCTCCGGTTGTACATGGCGCTTCGGGAAGGACAGCAAATAAGGAACGAACGGGCATGGATATTCCGGGTGGCACACAATCTTGGGTTGAACGCCCGTGCGAGTCAGAAAAAAATCCGGTCTATCGGGACAGACTCCGAATTGCCGTTGCCGGTTATCGCGGAAAATCCGGAACGGAATCTTCTCGAAGCGGAACGGCGCTCGCTATTAGATCGCGCCATTGCGGAATTGTCACCGCAGCAGCGCCAGTGTCTGCTGCTCCGCGTGGAGGGTTTGCGGTATCGCGAAATCGCCGGCATCGTTGGGATCAGTATCTCCACCGTCGCGGAGTTTCTGCGCCGCGCCGTGTCGAAACTGAAGAGGGTTGCCCATGAGTGATGCGAGTTGCTCCCATATCGAAGACACGGAACTGCTGGCCTATGCCGACGGCGAACTGGACGCCCGGCAGGCTGCCGACATCCGGCGGCACCTGGCGGATTGTCCGGAATGCGAGCTGCGGCTGCGGCGTTTGCGTGCCGGTTTGGAGGATTACACGTGGCGGATCGAGGAGGACAAGCGAAGAGTATCGCCGCCACGGCCGTGGCAAAATCTGGAGCCGGAGTTCAGCCGCATCGATCGCGAAGCCGCAGCCCGGTTGCGGCGGGCGGCGCCGCGGACCCACCGCTGGCTCGCGGTTGCGGCAACAGTGCTTGTGGCCGTGATTATTTACCAGTTCTCAAGGGAAAACAGCGTCAGCGCCGCGGAACTGCTGGACAAAGCCACGCAAACCGGGGTCGCCACGGAGCCGGGCCGGCGCATCCGGATGAAGACACGCCAGAACGCTCTCGTCCGTCCCGCAAGGCTCACCGCTACAACTCCGCAGCGCGCCGTGAATGATAGCTCATTCATCCAGATCAAGGCGTTATTCGAACAAGCGAGGTTCAGTTGGGAAGACCCGCTCAGCGCCCGCGCATTTGCCGAATGGCGGAACCGTTTGGAAGAAAAAAGCGATGAAGTAACGGTATTAGGCAGTGGGAACCAGCGTGCCGAACGGCAATACCGCATCCGGACCACCACCCCGGAAGGGGTTCTGGCGGAGGCATCGCTTACGTTGAGGGCGAACGACCTGCGGCCGCTGCACGAGACTCTCCGCTTCCGAAACAACGAATGGGTGGAGATCGTGGAGGCCGAACCAGCCGGAGACATGCCATCCAGGCAGATGGAACCACCGCCTCCGATCGCTTCAAGCCGTGAGAGCATCTCTCCGGAATCCGTTGAAGAGACACCGGCAGGTGCCGATGAGGAGCTGCATGTCATCGCTGCCTTGAATCGCATTGGCGCGGATCTCGGAGAGCCGCTGGAGGTGAGGCGGGAGACTGCAGAACGCCGTATCCTGGTCACGGGAATCGGCATCGACCCGGCACGCCAAAAACAGATTCTCGGATTGGTGGCGAGCATCCCGGGTGTGTCGGTGCAGTTCGAAGATCCGCATCCAGTGGAGTCTCTCCCCAGCGAGGGCGTCCAGGCGCCGGTGGCGGCGGGCCCGAAGCCACCACTTCATGATCTTCTGAAGGAAAAACTGGGCGCCGGAAGACCGGTCGAACAGTTTGTCGATCGGGTCCTGGCGTTGAGCGATTCGGCCCTCTCTCGCGCACACGCTTTGCACAGCCTCTCCGAGAGGTTCCCACCGGAAGTCGAGCGGGCATTCGAGGCCCCGGACCGCAGCCTGCTCGGGAGTATCCGCCTGCAACATAGCCGCGCTCTCCTCTCGATTGCGGACCAGTTGGAGCGCGAACTGGACACACTTCTTTCCGGCACCGTGCGGGAGCGTGCACCGCCCGGGCAGTGCGGCACGTGGCAGCAATGTGCGGCAGGCATACTGCGCACAACCCAGGAACTGGATGAGACGCTCAATCTCGCACTTGCAGGCACGCAGCCGGAGCCGCCGGATCAGCTTACGTCGAAGTTGGGTGAAACGCTCGATCGCTGGTTGCAAGCGGTTCGCACCTCGGGCACGGGTTCCCGATGAAAGCCGTATTGACCTTCCTGTTGTTCGCCGCATTTGCTGCGCAAGCGCAGCAGCGTGCGCAGTTGACGGGAGTGATCCGTGATTCCTCGGGACTCGGTGTCCCCGATACCGATGTCGTGATGCTGAACGTGGAAACAGGCATCCGTCGTTCGACCCGGACGGGTGAGTACGGATCTTATGCGGTCTCCTCGCTCGCACCAGGGGAATACAAGGTCACAGTCCGAAAAAGTGGATTTCGCACCATCGCACGAACGGGAATCCGGCTCGGCGCAACGGAGCGGGCACGGCTCGACTTTCTGCTGGAGATCGGTGGGATGCATGAAGTGGTTACGGTGGAGGGCAGCGCCTCGCCGATAGACACGAACGATGCAACTTCCGGCTTCTGCCAGGCGTCCCGCTCCGGAGTGTCAAGCGACTTGGCATACTGCTTGGGGTCGAAGCGGTGATCCATGTGGGGCCGCTCAGGAGCGGATTGAGCGGCGAGCACCCCGGCCGCCGCCAACAGCGCAAAAAATAAGCGGGTTCGGTACATTTCACGTCTCTCCGTTTGATTTGGATTCGGCGCTCTTGGAGTCGTTCCACCTAAAAGCGAAGACGCACGCCTACCTGAATCTGGCGCGGATCAAACGCGGACAGCGGTTCGCCGGCGCTCTGGTAATTCGGGTTGACGCTCCTGACGTTGGTGCGGTTGAAAAGGTTGAAGCTTTCCGCAATGAACTGACAATCGAGCGTCTCACTGATGCGGAAATCCCTTTGAACGCGCAGGTTGAGCGATGCGTATCCCGGGCCGGCGAACGCGTTCCTTCCAAGGTTGCCGGCCCTGCCTAACACGGGCGCGGCGAAAGCTCCGTAGCGCGTTGAGTAGCTGTTCGCGGCGCCGGCTGGAACCAGATCGGGCCGGTTGCTTCCCGGATCCTGATCAAGATTATTGTCGCTCCCGAGAAGCACATTTACGGGCCGGCCGCTGCCCAGTTCCAGGTGCGGCGCCACCGACCAGTTGTTCCACAGCCGGGACAAGGGGGTTGTTGCAGGCCGGCGCAATCGATAGATGCCCGCGAACACAAGCCGGTGGCGCTGGTCGTACAGCGCTAGCCCACGCTCGGCGCGGAAATTGCGCATGTCCTGCGCCCGCGTATGGGGGAAGATCTCCTCGGCATCGTCAATCGCCTTGGAAAAAGTGTACGACGCATTCACGCTCAGAGAAGAACTCACTTCGCCTCGAATCCCGAGTCTCAGGCCGTTGTAGGCGCTCGACGCCGATCCCTCGACTACCATCGCCTCGGACACTGCTGGCTCGGGCCGAAAGTAATTCCGAGCCAGCAGCGTCGCCGGAGAATTGCCCGCCCCGAGAAAGGCCGCTGCTTGCTGGGAATCGGTTGGATTGTAGTCTCGGGACCTTGCCAGATGCGTCCCTTTCACCCAGACGTAAGCGGCGTCCAGTGTAACGCCAGGCCGGATCTGGCTGCTCAGAGTGAAATTCGCCTGTTGGGAATTACCCAGTCGCCAGTTGTTTGAAAAGGCGGTCAAGCCCGTCGATCCGCCACTCGCCGGAAATTCGGCGAACTTTTGCGCCGGCGTTTGAAAAACGGCAGCCGCCGCGGCGCCCGGCAGAGTGACGCGAGTGATCTGGACTCCGTCGCTGGCTGCCCCCATATAGACCGTCAGGTTCAGCAGACGATCGTAAAACACTCCGTAGGAACCTCGAACCGTCAACTTGCCGTCTCTCAGGACCTGGTAAGCGAAGCCGGCGCGCGGCTGGATGTTATTCCGGTCTACCGGTGGAGAGCGGCGCAACGAGAGCCTCTCAAATACGCCACGCATGGCATCCGAGCCGGGTGTGAGCGAATCCGCCCATTCCACGTCGTAACGCGCCCCTAGATTCAACGTGAGCCGCGGTGCGATTCGCCAGGCATCCTGGAAAAAGACGCCTAAGACGGTCTTGCCCGCATCCGCCACCGGATCTCCGAACTGCTGGGTGTACATCGATGCAAGGCCCAGTCCATACGCT
>DASTMK010000195.1:0-5608 GCA_035714225.1 Bryobacteraceae bacterium
CGCGATTGCGGAATCGGGTCTGGTGCAGCCGTTGCTCGCGAGCGGCTTTGCCGTGCTCGCGGTGGACCTGCGCGGCTGCGGTGAGACACTCGGTCACTTCCGGGAACGATGGGATACGAACTTTCGGTTGGTGGCGAACCAGGTTCTGTTCGGACGTCCGCTCGCGGGCAGACGCGCTTTCGACTTGACACGGACCGTCGACTATCTGACACGAAGACGCCTGCCACTGAACGGCCTCACGGTCACTGGTATCGGAGACGATGCATTACCTGTGCTGTTAGCCGCCGCCATCGACCCGCGCATCAAAAACATAGCGGTTTCCGGGTATTTTCACAGCTTCCTCTCGCAAATGAGAACATTCCCTAGGCAACTGCCCAACGCCTGGAACGACCCGCAACTACGCGGGCGCTTCGACACCGGCGAATATGAGGTCGACTTCGGCTCTGTGATTCCGTCGGTTCTCCGCTACGCCGACATCCCCGATCTTCTCTCTCTGGCGGAACCGCGACGGATATTGTTCTGCGACGCGAGAGACCGGAACTCGATCGGGGAAACCCTGCGGTCCCGGTTCCGCACGGTCACCAATGGAAAGAACGTCCGCTACGAGCCCGCTGCCGCTCTCGACGCCCGCCTGTTGTTAGAGTGGGTGGGTAAGTGAAGGGATGGTGACAGCTTCTCAGCTCAGGAGACGGATCAACGGATGCCTGGCAGCGCTGCCTCTGAACAGACGGAGGTCCGAGGTAATAAAC
Source organism: Bryobacteraceae bacterium (assembly GCA_035714225.1). Taxonomy (GTDB): domain Bacteria; phylum Acidobacteriota; class Terriglobia; order Bryobacterales; family Bryobacteraceae; genus CAADGY01. The sequence goes on from DASTMK010000195.1 coordinate 750, forward strand.
GGACACTCATGTTCGATGGCAAGTTCCAGGTAAATACAACCCCACAAAGACAACTGATATTGAAGCGCAAGATCCAAGGCCCGGTGCAGGCCTATGCGCATGTCGAAGAGACGAGGTGCACATTTTTCCATAAGGCGAAAAGCTTTCTGTGCTTCCAGCAAACGCATCGCCATGTCGCGGCCAGGTTTGGGCAGCAGCCATTTAGCGGCGACACTATAATCCACCCACAAGTTTTGCCGGCATGGATTACCGTTGCCGGTCCTGGCGAATCAGGGGCGCGCTATCTTCCAAGGGCGGCAGTGACACTGCAAAACGGTTCAACTTCTTCCGTAACCCGGGCAGCCGCCGCCGTCGTTCCAGTTCGGCCACAGCGGATTCCAGAACTCCGATAATCTGGGCGTTGAGACTACGGCCCTGTTGCTTTGCCTCCCGTTTCATCGCCCGGTAGACCGCTTCCGGTATGTTTTTCAACGCGATGTTCTTCAACCCACTCCGCCTCTTAATGTGTTATACATGTTTCAAATAGCAGAGGAGGGGATCGTTGCAGTTCCGCCTGGTTTTGTTGCTCTCCGGGGTTGCCGTCGCCGCCAGTGGTGCTCCACCCCAGAAACCCATCGACTTTAATCGCGACATCCGGCCGATTCTCTCCGACACGTGCTTCGCCTGTCACGGACCCGATGAACAACACAGGATGGTAGGGCTCCGTCTCGATACCAAAGATGGGACGTTTGCGGAACGAAAAGGCGGTCCTGTCATCGTTCAGGGCGATCCGGTGGCCAGCCGCCTCTATCAGCGTGTGAGCGCCGAAAAGAAGGCGATGCGGATGCCGCCTGCGGGCGCGGGCCAGGAACTCACGGCGGCGCAGATCGATCTGCTACGACAGTGGATCGAACAGGGCGCAAAATGGGAAACGCACTGGGCGTATACGCCACCTGTCCGTCCGGAACCACCCGCCGTCCGTGAGAAAGGCTGGTCACGCAACCCGATCGACAATTTTGTGTTGGCCCGGCTCGAGCGCGAAGGTCTTGAACCATCGCGCGAAGCAGATAGAGCCACGCTGCTGCGCCGCGTAACGCTCGACCTCACGGGATTACCCCCCACGCCCGCCGAAGTCAACGCCTTCCTGCCGGACAAGTCCCCCGATGCGTACGAAAAGGTCGTGGACCGGCTGCTTGCCTCGCCGCGCCATGCCGAACGAATGGCGATGCAATGGCTTGACCTGGCGCGCTACGCCGATACGCATGGATATCACATCGACTCCCATCGCGATATGTGGCCCTGGCGCGACTGGCTGATCCGCGCCTTCGCGCGAAACATGCCCTACGACGAGTTCACCATCGAGCAGCTCGCCGGTGATCTGCTGCCGTCCCCGACACGGGATCAACTGATCGCGACAGGTTTCAATCGCAATCATATGATCAATTTCGAGGGCGGAGCCATTCCGGAGGAATACCACGTCGAGTATGTCGTCGACCGCGTCGAGGCTACTTCGAACGTTTGGATGGGAATGACACTCGGTTGTGCACGCTGCCACGATCATAAATACGATCCCGTCAGCCAGAAGGACTTCTACCGGTTTTTCGCATTTTTCAACAACGTATCGGACAAAGGCCTGGACGGCCGCTACGGCAACGCGCAGCCCTTTCTGCAACTCTCCACTCCCGAGCAGAAGAGCCTGCTGGACAATCTCACCTGGCAGATCGAGTGTAAAGAATCCGATCTCGATGGCGAACAACTGGCTCCGCAGATCACCGAATGGGAAAAGCAGCGGCGTGCGGCGGTTGCGCCGGACTCGCCTAAAGACGGACTGGTGGGCCATTGGGAATTCGACGGCCATCTCGCCGACACGTCCGGGAAGTACCGGCACGCCACGGTGCCTCGGGGTGAAGTAACGTGGGCCGAGGGTCCGGTAGTTCGTTCCGCCGTTTTCAGTGGTGAAACGCACGCGAGCCTGGGCGGTGCCGCGGATTTCGACAGCAGCGACACCTTCTCGCTGGCGCTATGGATCCGGAGATCCGGCTCGAATTTCACGGTTCTCCACAAATCCGATCCGGGCCAGGACCACCGGGGTTTTGACATCTCTTTCGATGAGTTTGTGCCGGTCCCGGATCTGAAGCGAGCATCGCACCTTACCTTCCGCCTCATCCATAAATGGCCCAGCTCAGCGATCGTGTTGCGCACCCGGGAACGCCTCATACAAGGCGATTGGGACCACATTGTAATCAACTATGACGGCTCGGGTAAGGCGGCCGGAGTGAAACTTTTCGTCAACGGCAAGCCTTATGAGACGGATGTACTGGAGGACACGCTCGCGGGTTCATTCCGTACGTCCGCGCCCCTCGGCATCGGCGACAAGCACGTTGCACGCCCTTATAAAGGACAGATCGACGATCTGCGGGTCTACAACCGGCAACTCACTCCGGAGGAGATCGATCACCTTGCGATTCATTATCCGATCGACACGGTTCTCGCTTCCGCTAAGCGGTCGAAGGATCAGAAATCACGTGTACGGGAATACTTTCTCACCTACGCCGCACCGGAAAACCTGCGCGCGGAATACCGCGAGTTGAACCGGCTCCTCAAAGAAAAGAAGGAGCTGGAAAAACAGATCCCGACCACGATGGTGATGGATGAGAGCAAACCGCGCGAAACGTTCGTTCTTGGCCGTGGGGATTATCGCAACCGTACGGAGAAGGTAACTGCCGACGTCCCGTCCGCCCTGCCCCCGCTGCCCAAAGACGCACCGCGGAACCGCCTCGGGCTTGCACGCTGGCTGATTGATCCCGCTCACCCGCTCACCTCCCGCGTGGCGGTGAACCGGTATTGGCAAATGTATTTCGGCACCGGGCTGGTAAAGACAACGGAGGATTTCGGATCGCAAGGGGAACCGCCGAGCCATCCCGAACTGCTTGATTGGCTTGCCACCGAATTCATCCGCACGGGATGGGATATCCGGGCCATGCAGCGGCTGATTGTTACTTCGGCGACCTACCGGCAGTCGTCCAAAGTCACACCTGAGCTGGTCGAGAAAGACCCGGAGAACAGGCTGCTCGCCCGCATGTCGCGCTTCCGGTTGCCCGCCGAGACGGTACGCGACAACGCGCTTGCCATCAGCGGCCTGTTAGTCGAGAAGACTGGCGGCCCCAGCGTTCATCCCTACCAGCCGGAGGGCGTGTGGGAAGCCATCGCCTATGGCGATGTCTATTCGGCGCAGAAATACAAACAGGATCACGGTGAATCGCTGTACCGCCGGAGCATGTATACGTTCTGGAAGCGCACGGCGCCGCCGCCCGCGCTCGCTACATTCGATGCGCCCGACCGCGAAAAGTGCACCGCGCGACGGGCACGCACGAACACGCCGCTTCAGGCGCTGGTGCTGCTGAACGATCCGACGTTTGTCGAGTCGTCGCGCAAGTTGGCGGAACACATGATGGCAGACGGCGGGAGGGACGCGAATTCCCGTATTCGATACGGGTGGAAGCTGGCGACGGCACGCAACCCGGAGTCCCAGGAAGTACGCCCGCTGAAAGCTCTGTTCGAACAGGAGTACGCGAACTACCGGGACGACCGTGAGAGCGCCTTAAAGCTGACCGGCGTGGGCGAGTCGGAAGCGAGCGGAAAATTCGATGCGGCCGAACTGGCGGCGTGGACGACGGTAGCGAGCGTCATCCTGAACCTGGATGAAACGATCACAAAGGAATAGCGATGAGCATCGACAACGAAATCCGGTTGACCATGACGCGCCGCCACTTCTTTTCGCGGACTGCGACGGGAATCGGCACAGTTGCGCTGGCGTCGCTGCTCAATCCGAAGCTGTTGGCTAAGTCGGGAGGTCTGCCGGACCTTCCCCATTTCACTCCGAAGGCCAAGAGTGTTGTCTTCCTGCACCAATCGGGAGCGCCATCACAGATGGAGCTTTTCGATTACAAGCCGCTGCTCCAAAAGCTTCACGGAACCGAACTGCCGGATTCCATCCGAAGAGGGCAGCGCATCACCGGGATGACGTCGGGGCAGGATTCGTTCCCCGTCGCCGCGCCGGTATATAAGTTCGAACAGTACGGGCAGGCCGGCGCCTGGGTAAGCGAACTGATGCCGCACACGGCGAAGATCGTGGACGACATCTCAATCGTCAAGACCGTAAACACGGATGCCATCAATCACGATCCCGCTATTACGTTCATACAGACCGGCAGCCAGCAACCCGGGCGTCCGAGCCTCGGCTCGTGGGTCAGCTACGGTTTGGGCAGCGAGAACGAGGAGTTGCCGGCGTTCGTCGTCTTCGTATCGCAGACCAGCGGATTGAACATCGACCAGCCGTTGTTTTCGCGATTGTGGTCCAGTGGCTTCCTGCCGTCGAGCCATCAGGGCGTCAACTTCCGCTCGGCCGGGGATCCGGTGCTCTATCTTTCCGATCCGCCGGGCATGCACCGGGAAACGCGCCGCAGAATGCTGGACGCACTCGAAAAGCTGAACCAGATTCGTTCGGCCGAATACGGTGATCCGGAAATACAGACGCGCATCGGGCAGTACGAGATGGCCTTCCGGATGCAGACTTCCGTGCCGGATCTGATGGATTTGTCAAACGAGCCCGAGAGCACGTTCGAAATGTACGGACCGGAGTCGCGCAAGCCAGGCTCGTATGCGCAGCATTGTTTGCTGGCACGCCGCCTGGTGGAACGCGGCGTCCGTTTCGTTCAGCTTTACAAAAGAGGGTGGGACCAGCACAACGATCTGCCCCGCGACATCGCGCTGCAATCGAAAGCGGTAGATCAGCCCTCGGCGGCACTGGTCCGCGATCTGAAGCAACGAGGATTGCTGGACCAGACGCTTGTTATCTGGGGCGGCGAGTTCGGCCGTAC
>DASTMK010000196.1:0-21625 GCA_035714225.1 Bryobacteraceae bacterium
GTGGAACGATTGCGTGCAGCTGCGGCGAAGGCTGGCGATCGCCGGTACGCGGCGTTATGCCAGGAACTGAATCTGGCAAGCGATTCGATCGACGACATTCCCGACCGGCTGTTGCTTCGTCGTCTGGTGGAAACACTGGAGAGGGAACCGAACCGCGCGCAATCGTCGAACGGTGGTGACAACACCGCCGGGAGTGAAGCGCAGACTGATGGCGCGGCGGTCCTGAGTGATCTGCGCGGCCGACTGCTTCAGCAGGCCAGCCGGGTGTCTGGCGCCACAAGACGGACACTCGCGCAGGTGATCAACGAGGCAGCGAACGGTGCGTTCAAGTTTGCGAATTTGAAGGACCTCAATCCGGAAGATGCGGGCAAGGTGCGCGACGCACTGGCAGCGCTCGAACGTATGGCGATAACAACGTGAGGCGACCGAGGGCGGAATGAGGAATTAAGCGGAGGCAAGCAGCTTGAAGGAAATGGTGCTCTTCACGGACGGATCGTGCCTGGGAAATCCTGGGCCCGGTGGATGGGCGTGCATCCTGCGATACGGAAAGCACGAGCGCGTTCTTCGGGGCGGGGAGTTGCACACGACGAACAACAGGATGGAACTTTCGGCCGCGATCTTCGGGCTGAGAGCACTGATCGAGTCATGCCACGTGACCGTGATCACGGACTCCCGTTATTTGCAGCAGGGGATGACGGGATATCTTTCTCAGTGGCGAAGCCGGGGGTGGCTCAACAGCCGCGGAGAAAGGATCGCCAATCGGGATCTCTGGGAGGAGTTGGCGGCGGTGGCCAGTCGGCACGAGACAGAGTGGCAGTGGGTACGTAGCCATGGATCAGATCCAGACCAAGATCGATGTGACGCGCTGGCCCAAGAGTCTGCGAGGTCGGTAGCGGCAGGAAGGACGCCCGGGGAACTAGCGGCCTGACCGTATCTTCTATATATGGGTGCGCACTCGGTTGCCCAGTTCCAGGCTTGGAGCCGCTCGAGCTCCAGGCTTCCTTTGTAACCTCCACAAGCACACGACAAACGACCGAGCCAACGTGCGTTCAGTCGCAGCGCGGATACCGTGTGCCTGTAAGCGATTGACACACAAACACAAAAGGAGAAATGCAATGACCCCGAGTGGTCTTATCGTCAACGAAGTGCTGCGGTTGCAGGACCCGAACGCGAAGCGTCTGGGGCTGGACCGGCTGGATGAAGACAAACTGATCCTGGAATTTGCGCGGTGGGCAGAGGGGCAGCTCAAGAAGTGGTTGGATTACGCGAAGGGCGCCCTGCTGTTCGTGATGGTTCCTGAGGAGCCGGAATCGGGGATGTTCTACATCTACGACCGGGCTCGACAGACGTTCTTCATGCTGGATCCGGCTGAGGTCGACCGGTACGGCGGATATCGGCTTGAGGAGTTCGAGCAGATGGCGCAAGTCTTTGGCTTGAAGGCGCTTGCACAGAACCCGCAGGTGCTCGCCGAGACCCACTGAGATGACTTTTGAAAAGCCGAGCCGTTTCGGTGTATAGACGAGCATAGGAGAAAACAGCCATGGACCACCGGCTACCAGCGACACTCGACATGGCCCGGGCGTTCAGCGTGCTGTTTGTGAACCGGCGGGCTTACACCATTCAATCCACGCGGCCGCACCCGGAGAGCGGTCGCCACTATTACTACCGGCCGAAAGCGAGGGAGGCTGGAGAGCCAGTGGAACTGACCCTCGAAACCGTGCGGCGCCACCTGGCGGGCGAGATCACGATCGGGATCTACGCCATCAACCCGATTACGCAAAGGTGCAAATGGATGGCGATCGACGCCGACTACAAGACGGCGCTCGAAGATCTGATCAAGGTACAGCGCCAACTGCAGGATGATGGCATTGAGGCGGCCTTGGAGAAATCCAAACGCGGGGGGCATCTCTGGATCTTCTTCGAGACGCCCGTGCTGGCGCGCGAGGCGCGCATCTACATCTACCACGTCGCGGGCAAGCTCGCGGTGCAAGTCAAAGGGGCCAGCCTAGCCGACGGCATCGAGATCTTCCCAAAGCAGGATCAATTGAGACAGGAAGAATTCGGCAACGCGATCCGGGCGCCCTTGGGTGTTCACTGGGGCGCTCGGGCGAGCCGCGGCTGGCGCTATTGGTACTACGGCGCCGACTACAATCTGGACGATCAACTGGCCTACCTGAAGGGGCTCAAGAAGGTGACGGAACAACACCTCCAGAGCATTATCGCCGGGAAGGGGGTTCCACAGGAGTTCGCTCAGCGGGCGCGGCGAACCGAAGTTCCGAAGTACTTCGAGTCCCGGCGGGGCGAGTTTCGGATTCTGGATTACGTCCAGGTGCGGCGGCAGGTAGGCCGAAACTGGGTGACTCGTTGCCCATCGTGCGACGCGCAAGGGCACGACAAGAGCGGAGACAATCTGGCGATCTCCGTCGAAGAACCGCGGAAATACTGCTGCTGGGCGGGGTGCACAAAAGAGATGATCCGCGCAGCGGTTGGCCGGCCGATCGAGGATCGGAGGCTGGCATGACCGGCGGAGGGTGGAGGTGGCTGCGATCCGTGCGGGTATTGATCTCGGACTGGACGGTCGTGTCGGCATCACTATTCGTTCTTGTTGGCCATGTGGTGTGGCGCATTGAGTCGGGGAAAGTGGTCTCCGGGGCTATTGTGCGCGCAGTTGGCGGCAATCGTGGCCGTCGCCGTGGGCACTGAGTACTGGGTCTCAAACAGAAGGAGAGGCTATGACGACAACTACACGGCAGCAGGGAAGGAAAGAAACGGAACCGCGCCGGCAACCCAGCTTAGCTGTGAGAGGAGAACGGCGCCGAATGGAGAGGCGACTACAAGAAGCCGGGATCGTATGCCAGCCCGAAGTATCGATGCAATATCAAACGCTAGCCAAGCGGTCGGTGCTGCGCGGCGTTGAGTCGGGGGGAGCGACGAAGGAGATCGGACGATACTTCACGTTCTGCGATGAGACCGGCGCCCCCATCGCTTGGCTCCAACCAATCGACTCAGTGGCGGTGAACGGGCGCCACGCCGTGGTCATTGCGCCGGGCTTAGTGAGTGTCGATGTGTTCCGGGTGCGGAACACCTATGACGTGCTCATCGCAAAACACGCGGTAGTGCAAACGGCGGAAGGCCAGCGCGGTCGCGTTGAAGCGAGGGTGTTGTTCCGTGGACGGCAGGGGCATCTGCCGCTCGACTTGGCGGGAGACGACAAACAGATGGTGGGCCGGATCGTTCCCGAGTTCTTCAACAAGGCGGGGGAGCCCATCGAAATCCCAGCGGAGTTTATGAGCGTTCTCAAAGCGGCGGTGCGAGGGGCGAACTGTGTGGGCTGCACCCATCAGCATTACGTGACGACTCCGAAAGCAGCTGTGCCTTCACCCATACTTTTGCCGATTGGAAGCATAGTATTGCCGACCAATGAAGGGGCCGGCTCGGCCAGGTCGGGGGAAAGGCGGGGAAGTCAATGATTCTGCTTGCTCTGCTCGGGTTCTCTTCGGCGCCCCCATGTCCGGAGTCGTGGCAAAACTATGTTTCCACTTCACAACAGTTGGCAAATCTTTGCTTCCAGTTGCGGCAGGTCTGCCGGAAGTGCCCAACGAGAACTCAGTAGTTTGCGGGTTGCAACGTGGCAAAGGTATGGTTCCAATTCGGCAAAACTATCGGTAAAGGGACAGCAGCTGTCACTTCACCCATAGTCTTGCCGGATTGGAAGCATAGTCTTGCCACTCCCACCGGATTCATCGCTCCCGAAGACGCGCGCGTAGTGGCCACGCCCGGAATTTCCTCAGAAGAACTGGGCTGATGTTTCGAAAGCCTCTTCGGGTGTACCGTGGTCTTCGCCGGTGATCAGAAAGCTGGGCTCGTACTTTTCGTGAGCATAGGTGTACCAGGCGAAGCTCCATCGCTCTTCGTTCCCGAAGTAGCGAATCCGGCAGAGATGCGTGGGGGTATCCCGGAGCCGGTCGATCCACTGATCACGGGTTTCGCCAGGCGGTGGAGTACTTCCCCGGGGCAGGTCTGGTTCTGTGTACGCGTCGATGTAACAGAGAGCGCCGCGGAAGCGCACGTCGATTCGCGTGAACTTTCCGGGATAGTGCTTGGCGGCGTAATCGAGGATCCGCCGCTCTGTACGTATCTTGACAGCGAACGGGATGCTCTTCCCGCCGGTATGGGGGTTGTAAACCCACGTGCGCATTCTCGATCTCCCTCACTCCGTCTGCGCGCGGAGGGCGTCGGGGGAAGTACGTTGCTTCGCCATTTTACCGCGGGGTGCGGCTGGTCGATGCTCCTTCGTCAGGATTTCGCGCTTGATCTCGGCCAGAAGTCTGCGCGCGATCGGGTGGTAGAGCGTCTTCGGCACGGACATCCGCGTGAGTATTCGGTTCACGCAAAGCGTCGTCCCCTGCTCGTGGAGCTGATAAGCAATCTTTCGGAATTCTGCGATCTTGTTGGCGTGTCTTTCCCGAAGCAGGGCGGCACTATGCTCCCGAAACCGTTCTTGGATCGCCCTACATTGTTCTGGAAAGTGTCGATGCAGGGTTGCGTAGTGATATTGGTTCCGCTTCTGAACGGTTTGAAGGGACGGGGGCGGCACCTCTTTCAATGCCGCGTCGAGTTGGCGTGCGGCTTTGGCCCGGTTAAAAAGCGCGGATCGCCGGTTCCACAGGTTGCGCCAGTACGGCATGCCCGCGAGATTGAGTGACTCAACCTTGTCAGGCGACACCTTTCCCGTGAGGAGGTCGACCAAAGTCACGTTAAGCACACGCGCCAGCCGCAGGTAGGCCGGCAGTATTGGATTCCTGTCACCCATACGCCAGTGGCTAATCGCACCAGCGCTGACACCCAAGATTCGGGCCAAACCGGACATGCCCTCCAAACCAGTTCCGACTCGTACCAACTGCGCAAACTGCGCCTTCGTCAGCAACGGCGGGTTGTGAAACCCCGCCTCGATCATGTCGGCAATCTGATTTGCGACCCAGATCTCCCAGTCTGGTGTTTCCTGACGGAGAACCGAAAAGCGTTCGGTCCCATCGGGGCCCGAATCGGAGCCGAGCCAGCGCTTACAGCGAGTGCAGAAGCCCACCCACGAGCACTGGCCGAGAAGCGGTTGCGGAAGGCCGCAGTGTGGGCAACTGACCCGCAGGGGGTGGCGGTGGAACGGGCAGAACTTGACGACTTCCAACGTCCAGAGCAAAGGCACATAGACCGGCTTACCGGCCTGTACCCAACCGGACAGACAAGCAGGACACCAGGCGGCGACGCCGCGCATCAACATCGGTACTGGGAAGAGAGCCTTCCAGGGAATTAGGGTGAGGTACTGAAGATCATTTCGGCCGGTCAGTCTGCCGATCGCCGAGACAAAGTCAGTCGCCACGCCGCCTGTCGCGTTGATGATGCAAGTGAAGCAACGGGACCTCGCTTTGATCCCGCAACTGAACATGTTTCGGCGGGGTGCGCCGTACTTCATTACCTCACGGTGGTGAAGAACTCCGGGAGTAACGGAATGGGCCTGCGCAAGTCGGGAGATGTAGCTCGTCAGGCACTCAACCATCGATGTCCCGAACCCGGCCGGACTGAGGTTGAAAAACCGACTACGAGGTGGGATGGCGGCGGCCGTCATGTCCCAACTTTCGTACGTGGCAAGATCGTCAACGTCAACGTGCATTCAAGCCTCCATGGTTGCTCCAACAAGATCCCGAACTGGTTTGCGCTGGCCAACACGCGTACGCGCGAGCGGAGGTGACGGATTCACACGGGCCTGCGCCGGTGTCGAAGCCCTAGCCCCTGTCTGCAGGAGCTGTTTCAAGCGATCTCGCTTCTGGCCATTTTCAGCGGCCTCGCTTTCACCGTCGACCGCCTCCCTGGCCATTCTCTCGGACTGGTCCAGCGACCACGCCGTCTTTTCCATCATCTTGCGGCTCACTGAGTGGGCGCCTTGGTTAATGGCCAGCGCCGAGGCTCTTGTCAACCAGTCTTTAACCAGCCCGACACAGCCGATGGAACGCTCATAGCAGTACTCCAGGTGAGGCAGAAGGTCGGACTCGCCGGCCAGGGGCAGATGTCGTTGAAGCGTGAAGACGGCGTTCCGAAACGCCGTGTACTCCTCTGTTCTCTCGGCATGATACCGGGGAAAATGAATGTCGATGCTACGCCGGCTTAACTGCGCACTGAGGTTGCGGAAGGGGAGCAACTCGTATGTCCCCACCAATACGTGAACCGTACTGGCCAGGCTGGCCAGAGATTTAATCGAGTCGAGCTGGTCCTGCAGTTTGCGGCCGCTCTTCATTTTTGCCAGATGCTGGGCCTCGTCGATGAAGAACGCCGCCGGCCGTCGGTGGATCAGCGCGCTCTCCAGGGCCATCCGCAACTCAAGCCCTGGCGCACGAGAGTTCGTGAGCACGCTGCCGCTGGCGTCTCGAAACAAGTCGCGGACCCGATGCGTCAGCTTCCGTTCGATGAGCGGCTCGTCCAAGGCGATCAGAGCCCGCCGGTAGTAATCTTTCCAGCTGAACTGGCTGGAATCGGGCGCCGCCGCTTCCATGCTGACCACCGGGACGAGCCCGGGGTCCTGACAAAGCGTCTCCAACATGGATTCCTGCAAGTGCTTCTCCACTCGCCGGCGCAACGTCGTCTTGCCCACGCCAGTGGGGCCGTAGACAAAAATGAGGGACCAACCTGCCGGTTCCTGAATGGCTTGCTTTAAGGCGGCATCAGCTTCCTTGAGAAGAGGATGCGCAATCGTGAACGACTTGAAATAGCCGAGCCGTGCCTCAGGTGACTGGTCTAGCAGTTCTCTCGGGAATGCGGGTTCGGGCACGATTCAGTACTCCTCATATTGCTCTGGTGGCGGCGGCACGAAGCCGCCGGCATTCATTGATGGTTGGAGAGTGGCTGCATCAGGGTCGGATTGCAGTGCGCAGTCGCATGAGGTCTCAACATCTTGCTCCAGCCGGCTATCTTTTTCGCATTTGACCTGGCAGATTCTCCTGGCTGCTGCATCCTGAAGACGCTGGATGAGGAGCGATTCTTCTGCTTCGACGGAGGCGACGAAGTCGGCGAGCCTCTTGGCGGTCACTTGGAATTCACGGGAGTGGTCTTGCGCTCGTTTACGCAGCTCGGCGGCGGCGATCATCATCTCCCGCTCCGACCGGCCACGAAACGACGAGAAGTGTTCGGAGTAGCAGCTGACCCAGCGATTTCCAACATAGGCGTAGGCGGTTCCGGCATCATACGGGTCGTATCGGACCGGCACCCTGGTGCGCTCAACGGCCGGGTCTCGGAAAACGGTGGACCAGTAGTGCAGATGGTTGATCTTGACGCCTTTGCCGGAGTGGACCAAGGCGGTGCCCTTCGCCGTGGTCGGCAGAGTCATCATTCGAAACTCGTCATCGTAGGGGATTTGGCGGTGAGGGCGGTTCCCAGAACGCTCCAATCCCAAAGTGAAACACTCCCGGGGACTTTGCCCGAGAGCTGGATGCATCGTCGTGTCATAGAATTCGTAGGCCCACTCGCACAGACGGCTGTGGAGGAACTCCAGGGTCCAGACGGCGTGATTCCTCGGATCAACACTGGTCGTCACCTGGCGCACGTTCCTGGTGATCTGAGTATTGCCCGCCAAACTGTAGATGAGTTGGGTGCTGGTCCCAAAGATCCGTTCGCAGACGGATCCAAACCGTGGCTGGGCGGGAGGCCGGGTCTTCTTCGTGCATTCGTAGCGTGCAAGCAGCGTCTCGAAGTACACGCTTTCGAACTCCTTTCCGCCATCGACCACGAGGATTTGCGGAAGGCGCCCGTGCCGGTGAACGCACTCTCGCAGAATCATCATGCATGAGCGGTACGATGGCGGGTCGAAGGCCAGAAAGAGGGCCAACAAACGCCGAGAAAATGCGTCAATCAGAATTGTCAGCCAGGGTCGGCCGAGGTTCCGCCCCGTGCTGGAGCAAACGACCTCCACGTCGAGTTCGGTGTGATCGGAGTGGCAGATGTGAAAAGGCCGGTCACCGTGGCGCGGCGTGGTGAGGTGTAGTTCCAGGTAAGGCGGATCGAGCTGATAGGCTGCCCGTCGGCCGCGTCGTTTGAAAACCAAATCCCCTTGCAGACGCCGGTTGATCGCCACGGAAAAGGTTTTGTAGCTCGGCGCCGCAAGTCCTTCGGCTTCGCAGGCGAGGATGAGCGCGCCGTACACGTGGAACTTCCGCTTCTGCTTGACGGTCTCGTAGTCTGCTCCAATGATGTCGGACATGAGCGCCCGGGTTCTTTCCGGAAGCTTGCGGTTCCGATTCCCGCAAAGATGGAAGCGCGGGAGCAGACCGAGATAGCCGTCCCCGTGGAGCGCCTCTGCATGCCGGTATCGCAATAGCCAGTGTCGGGCGGTCCTGGCTGAAACGGTGTTTTCCAACGGCTCCCGTGCCTGATAGGCCCGGATCAGCTTCAACCGCCGATTCGCCTCCGCAACCTGTGTAGGACCCATTTGTGGCAGGAGCCCCGCGCCGGACGGACCAGAGGCACTGGCGCTTATCGCAGCAGGGGGACACGTCACGGCTTGAGGGTGGTTGAGAAGGACACGAACATTGCTCGGTTCGGTCAGCGGCGCGGCGGAGAGGTCGACTTCGAGAGGTCCAAGGGCGATCATTGCGAAGATCTCGTCGCGTGTCACGATGCCCTCCGTCTCTCGAAAGAGATCGCTCAATCCGATTGCGAAGCGGGCGGAGACAAGGTCGCGGAGGCGTTCATGCGTTCCGGCACGGATTGGCAGATCCGATCGAAGATAATCCTCCAGGAACTGGATGTTCCGCTGGTACACCCAGTTGATCTCGCGGGAAGAACGGACCCGGTAATAGAACCCAAATTCCCTGGCGCATGCTTCGCCCGGCAGACAGCGCCACTGGCCGTCCTCGGAGCCGAGATAACGGTTCGGACTGCGCTCCGCAAGTTGCAGGAGATCCTCTTCGGATTTCCACTCCTCCCAACCAGCGGCATTCCGGCGTATGACGAAAAAGTCAGGTGTGTGGAGTACGCCCAGGCGCTTTCCGCCAGGGCTTTCGTAGTTCAACTTGATCTGGAGGGGCTGATCGTAGAACTCGAGGACCTCGAGATCGTGCTCCATCTCATAGATGCCGGCGAGTTCCACACGATGGCTCTCGAATTGAATGGTGACGCCCATCTTCCGGCTGGGATAGCGTCCGCTGACGTTCGACCGGCCGCCACCCACGCGGCGAGCCGGGTCAGATGTGCGGATTTGATCGATGAGCGCTCGGGCATGCGGCAGGACGCCGATTTCCTTGCACCAACTCCCCATCGCTTCGGGACTCAGCATTGGCAGCCTCCTCAAAATACCGGCGCTCTCCGCAGTACACTGACCACCTCGCCGGTGTTTCGTCCCGTGATCGACACAGGACAGGATTCCCATATTCCTGGGGACGCTACGCCTCCTCGTTTTTGAGCGCGCTCACGTACCGCAAACCAGCTTCGTTGATCAACTCCTGCAACAATCGGCCATTTTCAATAGCCTTACGAACTTCGGGGACCAACCTTTGCGGAACATATATCGAAAAGCGGCGCGATCCCCGGCGTACGTAGAGTGCGTAGCTGCTGTGGCCCTTGCCCGCGGCACACGCCGGGCAATTCTTGCGAATACAGGGACCTTTCCTCAACGAGATGGATCCCGTCGCCACAGGCCAGATCCCGCCGACGGCTGCTGCGAACCAGCGCCGGACATCTGCAGGAGTCTCATCGTTCATCTGTATATGTGCCAGTATGCATGTATACAGAACAGAAGTCAAGCATTTTGTTTCGGTCCTGGCTACGCTCCGGAGACTTTTGAATTAATGCGTCCGGCCAGACTATACTTCCACATGCCAATTACGGCGAAACTATCCTTCCAGGGCCGGTCCTCAGCGGGTACCGGCGATGGCGAATCTGAGGTTTCTGGCCATGCAACGGCAAAGGTATGGTTCCAGTAGCGGCAAAACTATGGTTCAAGGCACAGCAGCAGCTGCTGCTCCTGCTGCGGCCGCGAGGGCGGCAACCAATGGTGTCACTGCGCCCGCGGCTGAATCGGCACCTGATCCCGCGCTGGCGGTCCGAGCCAACGGAAGCCCTGAGAGCGTGTAACGCAGAGGATCAAACCGTGAAACTCCCTGGTGGCCAACTTGCGCTCCCCAACATCGACCGACGTCTGACGCGCGCCGACCGGATCGCGCTGATTCGGCGCCGGCTCAACGGCTTTGAGCTGCGCCAGGCCGCACGCGAACAGCGCCGGCGCCGAAGACCTCCAGGGGCAGAACGCGAGACGCGGCAGATGAATTTATTGGAGAGCGCCGGAGAGTGACATGAGCGAAGAGACAGTGGGGCGGCACGTCGAGCGCCGCACGTCAGAAGACGGAAAGCAGCACTGGAACCCATGCCTGAGGGATCTGCCGTCCATGGTCCTGCAGATCTTCGAAGCCGGTTGGACGGAATGTCTATACAGGCTCGACATTCGGGAGTTCCCGGAATGGACAGTAGCCGTCGTTCGGGACTTCGAGATGGAGAACTTCGCTTGGAGTATCGTCCCGCGAGCCGACAAGCTGGCCGCGGCGATCTGCGGGCGGTTTGATGTGAATCCAGCGCGGCTGACCATCATCGAGCAACACGATACGAGCTGGCCATGGTGGGCGGCGGCGATGCTCGGCAGACACACGGACCGGCGGTATTGGGTGGCGATCGCCAAAGACGGCGAACACCGCTGGGCTTCCGAACCAGCGGACAGGAAGACCGTGGAGGACCTGCTCCAGAGGTGCGTGGAGGAAGAGGGAGTTCGGATATGGCAAAACGGAGAGCCGGTAGCGTTGTGGGACTGGCGATTGCGCTCCTTGTGCTGGCGGTTCCATCGGCCGGTGAGGACTTTCAAGGAAAGGTAGTCAGAATCGTGGACGGCGACACAATTGAGGTCCTTCACAGCCTACGACCAGAGCGGATTCGGCTCCACGGCGTGGACGCGCCCGAGAAGTCACAGGCTTTCGGGTCGCGGGCGCGCCAATTCACCGCTGGGCTGGTGTTCGGCCGCATCGTGACGGTCCGAGAGAAGGGGCGAGACCGCTACGGCCGGACGCTGGCGGAGATCGCACTGCTGGATGGCCGCATTCTCAACCGGGAACTCGTAGCGAACGGCTTTGCATGGCACTACAAGCGCTACTCCAGCGACCTCGGTCTGGCGCGATTGGAAGAGACGGCGCGTGCGCAGAAGAGGGGGTTGTGGGTCGACGCCCACCCGGTTGCTCCGTGGGAGTTCCGAAGGCTTGAGACGCAGAAAAGACAGGGTGCCGCGATCCGCCGGTAGGTGGAGAGACGGTTCTAAGAAGGAGACCCGATGGAACGAGTGAAGAATGCAAGCTTAGTCGTCTGCCTTTTCGTTGTACTGCTGGTGATCTTCGCCAGCTACTTCCGGGCCACAGAAGTCGGCGCTTTCTTCGGAGCACTCGCGGGAACGCCGGTCCTGGTCCATGTCTTCAATCGTCTGGCGCCGCCGAAACGGGAGCGAGAGCGAGGGCGGCCTATCTCGGCAGAATTGATGCCAAAGGCGGAACCCGCGCCGCGAGAGCAAGTCCTGGTGCTGCGCATGGAGGGTCCGAATGGGCAGCGGTGACGCGGGTGAACCGGCTCCGGGGCGGTCGCTGTCGGTGGTGATCTGGCTCATCGTGAGTGGGGGCGTGTTTTGGTGCTTGTGGACAAGCTGGCAAGAAGGGGTGCCGTGGGATCGGATCGTCGAACCGCGTCGGGAGCCGGGGTTCATTCTTGTGACAACGCCGGATCCGATAGTCATGCACTGGTTGCCAGCGGTCGCAGGGCTTGGAGCGCTGATCGCCGGGCTCATCCGTGGCATCACGGGACGTGGAAGCCTGCGTTACTTGGTATTCGCAGGAACGGTGTCGGCGATGAAGGCCGTGACGGTCGGGATCGAGTGGCTTGTGGGCCAGTGAACTCTCGGAGAAGTCAATACGACTCGCCGCAAATATGGCCGGTGACTGATAGCCGAACAGAGAGTCGCGGAAATCGAAGGATGGTTGAAATGAAAGAACGATCGGTATTGTACGTGGGACTGATGGGCTTGGTCGTGGGCGCAGCAAGTTGGGGACAGCAGTTACAGACGGGCGACGAGCAGCGAACGCAACCGTCCGCGGTATGGGAAAGGGTCAACGAACGGAAGGTCTCGCTGCCGGCCGGAACCATGCTGGCCGTACGGCTCACAGATCATGTCTCGAGTGATAAGAGCCAGGCGGGTGACCGCTTCGAGGGAACGCTCGATACGCCCGTCGTGGCAGGCGGAAAGGTCGTAGCGGACAAGGGCAGTTCTGTCGTCGGGCGCGTGGTGCGAGTACGAAAGGCGGGGCGAATGACCGCTCCCTCCGAGCTGGTGCTCGAACTGGTGGAACTGGTTTGCCTGACGGATCGCGTGGCAATCCAGACTGATCCGATCGAGCGGAGCGGCGAGACTTCGTCTCACACCGGGGACGCAGTGGCAATCGGCAGGACGGCAGCGTTGGGCACAGCGCTGGGAGCGATCTTCGGCGGTGGCAAGGGCGCCGCGATCGGCGCTGCCGCCGGAGGCGCCGTGGGTGCCAGAGGAACACTCGGTGCGAAGGGGAAAGCAACGGCGGTGAAAAGCGAAGCCGTACTGATGTTCCGTCTGCGATCGTCGGCCACGGTCATGGTGATCGAGAAGAAAGAAGCGCGGCCGTGAAAGTTGCAGCAGAACAGGCGCGGCTGCCCAAGTTGCAGACCCGGCCTCCGATTAGCCTGCCGTCGGTCTTCTGTCTCGACCGCCGGACGCAACTGCATAGATAGTCGATGGCACCCCTAAAACGTTGTCGCCGCCGAAACGATGCTGTCGAAGGCAGTCGGAGGATCATTCGGTGGCATTCGGCGCTGAGACACCGGATCGGCGGGGCATGGATAGATGTCGGTCAATTCCGCGCGAGCGTTTACTTTGTCGCTTAGAGGAGGGTACTTGTGAGCGTCGGCACTCGAAGCGTTTTGTTTGGGGTACACGCCTTCTGGTTGCACCCGTTCTTCACTGCGGAGGCTTGGCGACGGATCTATGGTTTTCCCTGGGACGTTCGCCTCTGGGTGGCATTCTTCGTCCACGATCTGGGCTACTGGAACAGCGGGGATATCGATGGGCCGGAGGGCGAGGCGCATGTCTATGTCGGAGCCCGTATCCTGAGATGCCTCTTTGGAGACGCATGGGGCGAGTTTTGTTTGCGTCACTCACGCTACTGGGCCAAAAAGCACGGCTGTGAGGTCTCGCGTTTGGCGGCGGCTGACAAGTTGGCGTTCGTGCTGACTCCATGGTGGCTCTATTTGCCGATGGCGCGCGCTACCGGCGAACTGGCCGAGTACATGGCGGTGTCTCAGGAGCGCCAAGCCGGCGATCATTCATTTACGGAATCCGAGCGCATGCTGCTATCGAGCGGCAACTCACGCTTTTGGTTGATCGGGTTGCACGCATACACGAGGCGCTGGGTGGAAGAGCATAAGGACCGCTGCCTACGGGTGGAGGAAATCCGCGCCGAGCAGGCGCTTGCAGTCTCCATTTCAGTGCGTGCCTGAGGGATGAACCATGTTTGCGCAAGTCCTGTCGGTCGGACGGAAGAGATGGAAGGTGCTGAAGATCAGCTTCTGGGTGTTAGAAGGCGTTCTCGTTCTGGGCACGGCGATTCTGGCGTGGGGCTATAGCCGCGCGCTGTTGCCGGACCTGCGGCCCTGCACGAAGACGACAATGGGCTGCCCGGCTGAGCATCGTGATAGTCGCTGCGCTGGATGGTGGTGCTTTGCATCGGGGCGAACGTCATCATCGTGCGGCGATCGTTAGCACCACAGATTAATCACAAAAAAACGGCCACGGCGGCGGTCTGCTCGTGGCCGTTTCGCTTTTTAAGAGGAGCCATGGGAGATCGGGTCTACGCGGAAGTCATTTGCCGCGCTGAAGACGCGGAAGTGTTCGAGGACCTCGGGTTCGGAGAACAGGAGTACTGGAAGGAACTGCCGGCGGGAGTCTCGTTCCTGGTGGACGAGGAAGCCAACTACGGCCATTCCTCTTCTCTGCGGGAGTTGGCTGAGAGAGGGTGCGTCTTCATCGCTCGGCATGATGCGGGAGGAGACTACGACGCGGCCAGGCTCGTGAGCGACGGGACAACCTTTTCCGAGGTCGATGCGATGGTCCACGAATCACGGCCGTGCGTGGCAGTAAACGCCAATGGCGTGGTCGACAAGAAGCAACTTCAGGCGGTGAGAAAGTATTGGCGCGCGGTCGCGCGAGCGAGGCAGAAACTAGGCTTCGTAGACGAGGAGATGTAAGTGACGCCGCCGAACGCGAATCAAAGCCAGTGAGGCACGGCGGCATAGCGTAGCGGCATGGGGACCAAGCGGCCGACGCCGGACTCAAGACCGGCGTCGGCCGCTTTGTGCTTTTCAGGAGGGCCAGATGCGGAGGCTGCAAACGAAACAGACCGAGGCTTGGCGATGTCGCCGGGAACAGTACCTTCGGGAATCAGGGCGTCACGTTGACTTGATCAAGGAAGGTTACGCGTCTCCAGACCCCACGACGAGCTGGATCGTGACCGTTGGAGGACGCGCGGGGGCTTCGATGGAGCGCAATCCAGGGATGAAACTGTTCCTGGTGAAACGACAGACGAGCGTAATGAACATGCCGGAGGCGGAGGTGGGCTTATGACGACGAGAGAACGTCTGGCGTGCGGTGGGCGCATGCTGGACCGCATCGACGCACAGCGGCAGAGGAAGGGCGATCCAGGGATCTTCGCCGCGGTAGAGGGCAAGATCGTTGGTCTCGAACTGGACGAACTGGAAACAGAGTGGAGAGCGAATTCGGAGATGGGGGCCGTATTACACCAGCCGAACCTCTCCGCCAGGAGGAGTGTAAAGCCATGATCGACGCAGATCTGATTTGCGATTTCTGCTCAGCGCCCGCCCCGGCGTGGCGATACCCTGCGCGGACTTTCCTCGCTTACTGCGTGGCAAATGTCGCCGGTGAGAGTGTTGGCGATTGGGCCGCATGCGATGCGTGTCACAAGCTGATCGAGGCGGAAGACCGGAAAGGTCTTGCGCAACGCTCGCTGGACGAACTGATCTTGAAACACCCGGAGACAAGGCCGGCCGCTGCCGCGCTGTACGAGGATCTGGCCGGACTTCACGACCAGTTCTTTGCGCACCGCAGCGGCACGGCGGTGCCAATTAACGCCAACGCGGCGTGAGCGCGAGGAAGGAGAAAGGCAATGTCGGCGGTGCTTCGACCCATAGAACAGTTTGTGCGAACGTTGAAGGCCTCACGCCGGGTTTCCACGCCGCTCGTGGCAATCCGGACCGCAGACCCGGCGCTGACGGTAGGCCGTATTGCGGATGCAGCAGGAAAAGACGCAGCAGTCGTGCAGTGGGACAGCGTGCGCGGCCTCGTCAAAGTGAATGAACAGGGCGGAAAGGAGATGGCCAGGGCGGTCGGCGAACGGAATGCGGCCAGCGTTGGGCCGGTCGATGCCCTTGTGCTCGCCGGTGATTTCGGCGAGGATGCTGTGCTGGTTTACGCGAACGCTCAACGGTTCTGGAACAACGCCGAGGTGGCGCAGGCGATCTGGAATCTGAGAGACGTGTTCAAAGCAAACGGCCGAACGCTGGCTCTTCTGACAACGCTAGGTGCGGTCTTGCCGCCCGAGCTAGCTCAAGACGTGCTGGTGCTCGACGAACCTCTGCCGGCCGAGGAGGATTTGAGCAGAATTCTAGAGGACACCATCGCGGCGGCGGAGTTGCCGGCGCTGGACTCGGACGACGGCAGCAAGGCCGTTGACGCCCTGCTTGGACTGGCGGCGTTTCCCGCGGAACAGGTCCTCGCGATGTCGCTGTCGAAGAAGGGTCTCGATCTGGAACAGCTGTGGGAGAGAAAGCGGCAGGTGATCGAGCAGGTGCCGGGGCTGAGTGTGTGGCGGGGTGGAGAGACTTTCGACGACATCGGAGGATGCGAGAACATCAAACGATTCCTGACGGCAGTCATCCAGGGAGAAGAAGCGCCGCGTGGGGTGGTGTTCATCGACGAAATCGAGAAGGCTTTCGCGGGAACAGGTACGGACCTGTCGGGCGTGAAGACAGAGCTCACTGGCGCGATCTTGTCGTGGATGCAGGACCGGAATGCAGACGGGTGCATCCTGATCGGCCCGCCCGGAGCGGCCAAAAGTCTCGTCGCGAAGGCTACCGGGAACACGGCGGGGATTCCGACAATCGCTTTCGACCTGGGGGCGATGCAGAACGCGCTGGTAGGCGAATCCGGGGGGCGTCTGCGAGCTGCGCTCAAGGTAGTCGATGCGGTCACAAACGGGCGAAGCCTGTGGATTGCGACGTGCAATTCGATTGGCACCCTGCCGCCGGAGCTGCGGCGGCGCTTCACGCTCGGGACGTTCTTCTTTGATTTGCCGTCGGCTGAGGAGCGCGCTTCAATCTGGCGGATCTACCAACAGAAATATGGCGTTTCCGGCGAATTGCCGGACGACGACGGATGGACCGGAGCGGAGATCAAAGAGTGTTGCCGAAAGGCGTTCCGGCTCAAGCAATCGCTGAGGGAGTCGGCGGAATACATCGTTCCGGTGTCGCGCTCGGCTGCGGAACAGGTCAAGACCTTGCGGCAACAAGCTTCAGGAAAATTCATCAGCGCGTCGTACCCTGGCGTGTATCAGTTCCAGGAGGCCGCGGCGGCGCCGCGAGCGGGACGTGCGTTTCGCGGCATGGAGAGCTAACGGGGCCGCGTGCGGGCGTTCCCTCGGATATCACAGCGTATGGAGGGAACCGAGACGCTTACGGGCGACCTGCAAGCTCGTGAACCCGTTTTTGTTGTCTTCGTTAGCGGTCACGTGGTGGTTTTCAAATCGACCGGTTGACGGCACAAGTGACCGTCGTCGTCGTGTAGGAGATCGAGAAAGGAGCACAGGAAGTGTCGGCATACGGAGAGTTCGAGACCATGGTTCGGGAACAGAGGTTCCTCATAGAAGGGCTGACCGCGATGGGATACCGAGTCGAGGAGCATCCCGAAGGTGCGGCCCTGATTGGCTACCACGGTGACGAGCGGCCGGAGCGCGCGGAAGTCATCATCAGGCGGGCGCAACTGGACAGTGCCTCGAACGACATCGGCTTCGTGCGCGAGAAAGACGGCCGCTTCCGAGCGATCGTGAGCGAGTACGACCGCAGCATCGGGTACGACGACAAGTGGCTGGGCAAGGTGCACCAGCACTACAAGGAAAAGCAGACTCTCGCGATGGCGCAAGCAAAGGGGTACGTCTTTCGCGGCAAGGAAGTTGTTCAGACACCGAACGGGCCGCAGATTCGCCTGCAGTTTGTCGCGCGATAGGAGCAAAGGCATGCAGCAGAAGACGATCACGGTGGTCATTGACGAGAATGGCAACAGTTCGGTGGACCTCGAGGGCTTTGCAGGCCGCGGCTGCGAGAAGGTGCTGAAGGACTTTCAGGGGGACGACCGCGCCAAAGTTCAGCTTAAGAAGCCGGTGTTCTTCAGCCAGGCAAGCGAGGCGCAAGGTCGGCAGTTGAAATCGGGCAGGTAAGGACCGCCGGTCTGACGAGGAGTCTGCGATGGTCGTTCTCACTTTCAAGACTGTGGACGATCGCGAACACGAGGCGGAATTCGATGGCCGTGAGGAAGCGATCGCGCGAATGGACGACATCCCCTATCACGTGCTCGAATACGCGCATGTGCATGACGAAGGCGGCGATCTAGTCGCGGAGCGCTGATGGTGCAAAGAGGTTGACGGCAGGCAATCAAGAGCTGTCACGTACACGCACCCGTTTGGTTTCGTTTCTCCGTGACGAGCCAAAAGGTGAACGTTACGCGGTTTTGACGGAAGGCGGCGAGAGTTTATTCGGGAATCGCGAGCCCAGTTTCGCAGAGTCCGTGGAGATGCGTAGGCATCTGGCGGCGACATCGGAGATGCGGCGAGCGGTGTAGCCGGAGTAGAGCCGAGCCGCCAACGTGAGGGGGCGGTATGCTTCTACATGCTTTCGTGCCGGCAACCCGGGCAAACGGACCGGGACTGCGCGCGGTGATCTACTTCCAGGGGTGCACCTTAAATTGCAGCGGCTGTTGGAATCGAAGAACGCACAAGTTCGAAGGCCAAGAGGTGGCCGTGCGAGATGTAGCGCAACGGTTTGAAGAAGCACGCCGGCTGGAGATACTTGAAGGCGTTACATTCTCGGGCGGCGAGCCGATGCAACAGGCTGAGGCGTTGCGCAACCTGATGGATGCGATCCGCGAAGAGGCGCCTTCCGTGAGCTTCGGCGTTTTCACCGGATACACGGAAGCCGAACTGGCAACTGGACAGTACCTGACTCGCCCGAAGGCGACCCCGGAGCGCAAGCAGGATTTGTGGCGCGGGGTTCAGAAACTGCTCGACTTTGCCGTTATGGGCCGTTACGACGTAACACAGCCAGCGATGGAGCCGCTACGAACAAGCTGGAATCAAAGGCTAGTCTTGTTCAGCGACCGCTATCAGGTGGCCGACTTCGGCCCGCAACTTATCGAGATCAGCGTTGGCAGTACGGGGAAGACTGTGCTCACGGGATTTCCGGTACTCGGCATTCCCAGCTGAGGCAACCGGCCACGGATAGGCGTCAACGCACGGCGCTTCCGGCAATCGCACCACAACAACGGAAGTGTGAAGAGTCACAGGTCGGCGTTTGTGTCCGAATGCAAAGAGGCTCAAGCGCTGCGGAACTGCGCCCTTGAACTTGTCGAAATCTTGCGAAGCGACCTCGGTGGAACTAAAGTCACGACACCCGTCGTGCACCTGGTGCAAAGGGACTGCCTTGAAAACGAGCGTTCGTCCCGGGAGGGGATGGCATCGAAGGAGTCGACCGGTCCCTGCTGTCACACCTCGCGCTGGAACCAGTGGCGTTCGGTTACTGGACCAAAGCGATCTTCGTGATGGTTGAGACACGGCTGGTCACGGTAACGGTTCTTCAACCATACGTCTGGGCGAGCGGGGATCGAATTCGGCGCCGCGCCGCGCAGCGCGTCGACGCCACGGAGAGCGCCGAATTGTGCGGGCCGATGCTCGTTTTTCAGGATGCGATTCCCGACATCAGGCGTGAAGTCTCCGGGATCGAGTGATCAACAACAGGAAAGGAGAAGCAGGAAATGGCAGCGATGCCGATGGCTTTAATTGAAGTTCGCAATATGGGCCAGGATCTGGCCCAGAAGACCGTTTGTGTCAAGGTCCGGCTCGGCCGGCTCGGGAACACGCGGAAGGTCAGCAATTCGCAGGTCGAGGTAGACACGGACAAAAGTCTGATCCGCGTCTCGAAGCATCTCCTGGATTCCCAGGAACTGCGCATGATCGCCAATTTCGACGGCGAGGTCCGGCGCTACCTCTACGGCACCTGCCTGCCATTTGATGCAGGAATTCATCTTTGCCCGCTCGGACTGTTGGAGCAGATCGAGGGAAAACTGCGGGAGTTCGGAACACGCAGACAAGAGTTGGTGAAGGCGTTCCTGGCAGCGTACCCCACGCTGTGTCAGGAGGCCGCGAAAAGGCTGCGATCCCTATACAACCCGGCGGATTACCCGCCGCTCGAGTACGTGGAACAGCAGTTCACCTTCATCTGGCAATACATCAGCTTCGGTGTTCCCGACCAACTGCGCGAAATCTCGACAAAGATCTGGCAGGACGAACGCGAGAAAGCGGCGCAGGTGATGGCGGAGGCGGGCCTCGAGATCCAGCAGGTGCTGCGAACGGCGATGGGCGAGTTGGTGAGCCATATGCGGGATCGGCTCAAGGATGGACCGGACGGCAAGCCCTTGCGGTTCAAGGAAACTACGGTGTCGAACCTGGTGGACTTTCTTGGCACGTTCAATTTCCGAAACGTCACCGACGATGCAGAGCTGAAATCTCTGGTGGACAGGGCGCGAACGATGCTGGCAGGCGTGAGCGCCGATGCACTCCGCACGACCGGTGATCTGCGCGCGAAGGTTCAGCAAGGCATGGCCGACCTGGCGGCCGAACTCGACACGATGATTGTGAAAACACCGGGCCGCAAGTTCCGCTTCAACGAGGACTGATTGGCCTGGAGAAAGGAGGAACCCCGATGGCGCTCGACGCAGGATTTGTCGCTGGTGTCTTGGAGGGTATTGAGGGCACGCTCGACGAAGTGATCGAGCGCCTCGACAATTCCGAACTCAAGGCCAGCCTGGATGCCCTTCAGACGACCGTGACGGCGCTTCGGGTTTCGATCGAGCCACCGACCCTTGGGCCGGGAGGCAACGAGGAATCCGAAGAGCCGGTTCCCCTCGAAGCGGCGTAAGCCGACCCCATCCGTTAATGCCCGAGGGCGTTCTGCCCGTGGGGTCAATCTCAACAATCTAGCCGCACTGAAAGCCCGTAGGGATCTGTGTGTCCGAGCGGGCAGTGCGTTCCGTACGAACAACTGAAAGGAAGGAACGACATGCTGGGTTTGAACAACATCCAGATCATAGGAAATCTGGGCAACGAGCCAGAGACTCGCCAATTGAACGGGAACAACGGCCAGGTGGTCAATTTCTCGGTGGCCGTCAACGAGCGGTGGAAGAACCGCGAAGGCGAGCCCCAGGAGCGGACCACCTGGCTCCGAATCGTCGCGTTCAACGGGCTCGGGAAGGCCTGCGCGGATCACTTGATCAGAGGTTCCGCCGTCTATATCGAAGGCCGTCTCCAGATCCGTACCTACGAAGACAATGCCGGTCATGAGCGCACTTCGGTCGAAGTGGTTGCGTCCAAGATCCGATTCCTCGGCAACGGGAGCAATAACGGCGACGAGAAGCGACCGATACCGGGGCAACCCAAGACCAGGAAGGTGCCGGCTTCGGGTCCGCCGGACGATTTCGACCAAGCCGTGAATTCGGGCGACTGTCCGTTCTAGGGTATTTGGGGGAGTGTCCGGTTTCTGGCGCGCCACTCCCTCAGTGCCTCACAGGAGCGTGGACGAGATTCACACCCCGCGGATGTTGCGCGCCTCGCCCACGAACAGTCCATACCGCACTAGTCCGGAGGAATTCCGATGTTCCCGACTCTCAGGCGCAATCTGTTGCTCCAGCTCGATGGCAAGTTGCCCAATCTCGCACTGATGCGTTTAAGCGCGTTCTTGAAACAGCGAGGTGAGGCGATCGAGTTCCGGCGCATCCGTTCTCCGCTGATGCTTGAGCATGGCTTGTTTGACGAGGGCTGGACGTCTGTGTACGCGAGCCTCATATTCGAACGCACGCGGCCGGTTGCGGAGCGCCTTCGACAGATCTATCCAGGCGCGATCATAGGCGGAACCGGTTGGGACCGGCGCACTCGGCTGGAGCAGATCGGAGTTACCACGCAGGCGCTCGACTACTCGCTCTATCCCGATTACCCGCACTCGATCGGGTTCAGTCAGCGGGGATGCCGGTTGCGGTGTCCGTTTTGCGTGGTTCCCGACAAGGAGGGGCGCGTCACGGAAGAGCGCCCTATTGCAGAGATCTGGAGGGGAGATCCCTCCCCACGCAATGTACTGCTGCTCGATAACGACTTCTTCGGCGCGCCGCAGTGGCGCGAGCGTGTGGAGGAACTGCGGG
>DASTMK010000197.1:0-8100 GCA_035714225.1 Bryobacteraceae bacterium
CTGCAGCCTGTGGTGCTGCCGGGCCGCGACTGGCTGCACGAGAAACCTGGCGACCGGGACAAGGTGATGTGGCTCCATGTTTTCGGCCGCCTGCAGCCCGGCGTACGCATCGAAACAGCCCAAGCCGCCGCCAACGTCACATTTCAACAAGGGCTAACCGCCTTCTACGGCTCGGTTGAAAGAGCCAGGAGACAGTGGCTCAAACTGCGGCCGGCTGCCAGCGGCGCGTCACAAATCCGCGGGCAGTTTGCGGCGCCCTTGACGATGCTCCTGGTTGCTTCCGGGCTTGTACTGCTGATCGCCTGCGCGAATCTGGGCAACCTGATGCTGGCCCGGACTACCGGAAGGATACGTGAGATGTCCGTACGGCTCGCGCTGGGAGCAGGCCGGGGGAGGCTCATCCGGCAGTTGCTTACCGAAAGCATGGTGGTCGCGTTTCTAGGTGGCATGGCCGGTTTGGGCGCTGCCTGGATCCTTCGCGCCGGATTACTTCGTCTGGTCCCGGAGACCATTCCTCTACCGGCCTCTCCGGACGCTCGCATCCTGGGCTTCGCCTTCGTTCTGACGCTCGTCGTGGGACTGATTCTTGGCCTTCTTCCGGCGCTGCGAACGATGAGTGTGAACGCCAGCGTGGGATTGAAGGCGCAGGGACGCGGGCTTACGGGGTCGGCTGCATGGCTGCGTATGGGTAAGCTCATCGTCGTCGGGCAAGTGGCGCTGTCTCTTCCATTGCTGGTCGGAGCGGGCCTTCTTCTGCGGACACTGCAAAACCTGCAACAGGTGGACTTGGGTTATGTGAAGGAGCGATTGATCCAGGTGAGGGTGGACGTGCAGATGGGCGGATATGAAGAGCAACGCCGCTTGCCGTTATTCCAGCGGCTGCTGGAACGGGTGCGCGCAGTACCCGGCGTGCGCGCAGCGAGCTATTCAAAGAGTGGTCTTTTCCTGGGCTCGCGAAGCTCGGGCGATGTCGAGGTCGAGGGTTATATGCAGAAGGGTGACGGCGGGGTCTGGTCGGTTTGGGACCATGTCGGGCCCGACTATTTCTCGACACTCGGCATCCCGTTACTGCAGGGCCGCGAAATCACCGAACGGGATCAGCCGTCGAGGAACAAAGTTTGTGTGATCAACGAGGTGTTCGCCCGGCAGTTCTTCGCCGGCCGCAACCCTCTCGGGATGCACGTCAACAGGTACGAGATCGTGGGTGTGGCGCGGGACTCCCGCAACCGGAATCTGCGCGACGAAATCGAGCCCAGGTTTTATGTGCCTGCGGGGCAGCCGGCCGATGTGCCGCCGCGCTTCATCACATTTGCGGTTCGGACTGTCGCCGAGCCCTCCAGCGTGCTCGCGGGTGTGCGGCAGGCGATTCTCGCGGAGGATCCGAACTTACCCGTTACGGCCGCCAGCACACTTACAGAACTCATCGATAGGCAAATGGTGCAGGACCGGATGTTGGCGCGTCTCTCGATGGCATTCGGAGTTGTCGCGCTGCTGTTGGCCGCGCTCGGCCTTTATGGAGTGCTTTCGTATGGCGTAGCGCGGCGCACGAGCGAGATCGGCATCCGGAAAGCGCTAGGCGCCCAACATGGCGCTGTCATGCGGATGATTCTACGAGAAACCGGATTGCTGCTGGTCCTGGGGCTGATTGCAGGCGTCGCCTTGTCGGCGGCCGGAATACGGTTCATCACGAGCAGACTCTACGGTCTCGCCCCAACGGATCCGTTGGCGCTTGGAGCGGCAATTGCAGTGCTTACAGGTGTGGCGTTGTTAGCGGCCTGGCTTCCCGCGTACCGTGCATCGCGAGTCGATCCGCTGGTCGCGCTACGGTACGAGTAGATCGCTCACGCGATTCGATCCACCGCCTGGATCAGCGCCCGTATATACCCGTAGGCGAACGCAAATGCCTGGATCCCTCCCTTGTCATCGGGATGGTGCGGAACGTGGTCCGGCATCATCATGTAGGGATAGCCCACGTCGCGGTATACGGTCATCGCTCTCACGAAATCGATATCGCCCTCGTCGGGGTAGACTTCCTGAAAATCGTCACGCCTCCCGCGGATATTGCGGAAATGTACATTGAAGATCTTTTTGCGCGAGCCGAAGTAGCGGATCACATCGTAAATCTCTTTGCCCGGATCCTGTAACATTTCGGAGACGGTTCCCTGGCAGAAGTTCAGACCGTGATAGGGACTCTCGCGAATCGAAATAAATCTCTTCAACCCGCCTACCGTCCCGAGCACGGCGTCTACTCCCTGAAAGCCTTCCGGCGGCACACCCGGATCGTGCGGATGGCACGCCATCCTGATCTTGTATTCGTTGGCGACCGGTATTACACGGTCCAGAAAGTAGGTAATCCGCTCCCAGTACAGGTCTGCCTGCACGCGCCCCGCGCGCGTTTCCGGCGCGAACTTGCCGGACGCCTTCGCTTCCTTGAGGCGCCATGTGCTGTAAGTGGACCCGCCGCGGCCCGATGTTCGTTCGGTGCGCAGAACCCCCAGAATGCTCATGTTGTACTTGATGGCGGGAACTCCGGCTTTGGCACAGTTCCGGATCATGTTCTGGACGTGCTCGATGTCCCGGTCCCGGTCCGGGCTTTGGCCGAGCATGATGGCGGGTCTGGGAGTGCGGTCGATGTGGGTCGATGCCAGAAACGGAGGCGCGATCATGTCCAGGTTGACGCCGTTCTTTTCGCAGCGGTCCCGCAAGCGGGACAGGTCTTCCACGGAATAGTAGCCTTTGTTTTCGGGGTCTTCCGGATAGCCGCAGATGTGCTCCACGGAATGGCGTTTGAAAAACTGGAGCCTGCGGTCGTCCGTAGGTCCAGTCTGGCATCCCAGTTTCATCTGTGCGCGCTTCGGCGAGCCCGCCTGCATGGTAAGCGCGGGGGACGGAACGGCTCCCGCCAGCGCGGCCCCGGCCGATACGGAAAGAACTTGTCTGCGATTCAACGGCGCTACTCCTTAAAAGATCTTTCCGGCACTCTATCACGCCAGGCAGGCGGCGCGGAAACTGCTCGCTTTGGCTGCGTCCGCATTGTGAAACAATATTTCCGTTACAGGATGAACCGCCGGACATTTCTCGTTTCCTCGCTGGCGCCCGTCCACGCATCGGCGCTTCAAGCGCACCCCCCCGCGCCTTTCGGAGCGGTGCCGTCGCCGCGGCAAATGCGCTGGCACGCGCTCGAGCAGTATGCGTTTCTGCATTTCACCGTGAACACGTTCACGGACAAGGAATGGGGTTACGGCGACGAAGATCCGAACCTGTTTCACCCTACGGCGTTCGACGCCGGTGCCATTGCCAATGCGCTGGCGGCGGGCGGCATGAAAGGCGTTATTCTCACCTGCAAGCATCACGACGGCTTTTGCCTCTGGCCGACGAAGACCACGCAACACTCCGTCCGCAGCACAAAGTGGCGCGGTGGAAAAGGCGATGTCGTAAAGGAGATCTCCGCAGCCGCGCGAGAGCATGGACTTCAATTCGGCGTCTACCTGTCGCCCTGGGATCGCAACACGCCGCTCTACGGCGGCCCGAAGTACGTCGAAATGTACCGCGTGCAATTGCGCGAGTTGCTGACACAATACGGTCCGATTTTCGAAGTCTGGCACGACGGCGCCAACGGAGGCGACGGCTTCTACGGCGGCGCTCGCGAGAAGCGCACCATCGATAAGCGAACCTACTACGATTGGCCCGGGACCTGGGATTTGATCCGGAAACTCCAGCCCGATGCGGTCATCTTCAGCGACATCGGGCCGGACGTTCGCTGGGTCGGAAACGAAAAAGGGATCGCTGCCGAAACCTGTTGGGCTACTATTTCGCCGGTTGGCGCGGACGGTGGACCCCCGGCTGTCGGCGACGTCCGGCAAAGCGATAATCAGACCGGGCATCGCAACGGCAGACAGTGGCTGCCCGCGGAATGCGATGTGTCCATCCGTCCGGGATGGTTCTGGCATGAGCGCGAAAACGACAAGGTCAAAACCCCTGTTCAGCTCTTCGATCTTTACTCGAAGTCCGTCGGCCGCAACGCGAGTTTTCTGTTGAATGTGCCGCCGGACCGGCGTGGATTGCTGCATGAGAACGACGTGAAATCGCTGGCCGGTTTTGGTGCAACGCTGCGCGATACGTTCGCGCGCAATCTCGCCGCCGGGGCGAAGCTGCAATCTTCGAGTGTGCGCGGCGCCGCATACCGGCCGGAAAATCTGCTGGACGGCAGCCGTGACACCTGCTGGGCGGCGCGCGATGGCGTACTGGAGCCGGAGGTGATCTTCGAGCTTCGCCGCCCTGAAACATTCGACGTCATTCGCGTGCGTGAGGCAATCCAATTTGGACATCGTGTGGACTCGTTCGCCGTCGATATATTCAGAGACAACGCATGGGTGCGTTGTGCGGAAAGCACCAGCATCGGCGCTTGCCGCCTGATCCTTCTGCCCGAACCGGTGACCGCCGGTCGCCTACGGCTGCGAATCACCAAGGCTGCCGCATCTCCGGCGCTGGCCGGGTTCGGGTTATATCGAACTTCGCAGCAAGGCTGAACCCTTCGGGACGATTCGCGCTGATGTATCCTGTAGGAGAATCGCAATAGTTCATGGAATCGTTGCATCCCGCCTGGTGATCATCCGCTCGGGCTGAGATGGATTCGCCTCACAGTTTGTGAAAACGCTACAGGAGTAAGACAGTCTTGAATTCTCAAAACGGCCAGAACGGCAAGAGTAATCCCTACGCTCTCGCAATGCAGAATTTCGAAGCGGCCGCCGACCTTCTCGAACTGAATGCCGACATCCGGAATATGATTCGCGCTCCCGAACGCGCCCTCTCCGTCACGGTTCCCGTGCGAATGGACGACGGACATATTCAGTGCTTCGAGGGATATCGCGTTCAGCATAATACTTCGCGCGGCCCCGCGAAAGGCGGTATACGCTTTCATCCCAACGTCACGCTCGATGAAGTAAAAGCTCTCGCCACCTGGATGACCTGGAAGTGCGCGGTGGTGGACATCCCGTTCGGCGGTGGAAAGGGCGGCGTTACGTGCAATCCGAAGTTCTTGTCCATGGCCGAAATCGAACGCCTGACGCGGCGCTACACGACAGCCATCCTGCCCATCATTGGACCCGGCCAGGACATTCCCGCTCCGGACGTCTACACCAATTCCCAAATCATGGCCTGGATCATGGACACCTACAGCATGACCAGGGGCTACCTGATTCCCGGCGTCGTCACCGGCAAGCCCATAAGCCTCGGCGGTTCCCTGGGACGCAATGAAGCCACCGGCCGCGGAGTGTTCCACGCCATCGAGAGCGCCTGTCAGCATCTCCGGCTTCCCGTCAAGGGAGCCAAGATTGTGGTCGACGGCTTTGGAAACGCGGGGTCCGTGGCCGCGCATCTGCTGGACGGCGCGCAAGCGGATGTCATCGCGGTAAGCGACTCCCGCGGCGCTGTTTATAACCCCGAAGGATTGCACATTCCGAAGCTGATGCTGCACAAAGAGAAGACCGGCACCGTGTGCAATTTTCCGGGCGGCGAGTGCATCGCTCCCGTGGAACTCCTGAAGCTGGAATGCGACATCCTGATACCGGCGGCTCTTGAAAACACCGTTCACGGCGGCAACGCGCCTCACGTGCGGGCGAAAGTGATTGCGGAGGCCGCCAACGGCCCCCTCACACCCGACGCGGATGCCATTTTGCGCGAAAAGGACACCTTCGTCATCCCGGACATTCTCTGCAATGCCGGCGGCGTTACGGTCTCCTACTTCGAATGGGTGCAGAACGAACAGCACCTTCGCTGGGACTTGAATGAAGTGAATACCCGGCTCGAGGATGTCATGAAGCGCAGCTTCAACGAAGTGCTGGAGATTCAACTCGCCTTCAAATCCAGCATGCGCACCGCGGCGAACGTCCTCGCCATCCGGCGTGTTGTCGAAGCAACCAGGTTGCGGGGCCATTATCCATAAGACCGGCGCGGCCGGCTCTGTTCCGCTACTCTGGACCTCCGGCCACCATCGGCAGCGTTGAGATGACACTGAGACGAAAGCCTCTCCTGAAATGGCTGCTGGTTGCGCTCGCCGCCGTTGGGGCAGCGAGCGCGCAGAGCCGCGTATACCGTGTAGTCGATGTGCAGTCTGTACGCGCCGCGGGCGACCCGGCTCAATGGGTGCGGACCGTGCAGGTGCCGGAAAAGGTTGCGGAAGTACGCTGCGACATTCTGGTAGCGGGTGGAGGCATGGGTGGCGTCGCGGCTGCGATGCGTGCTTTGGATCGCGGTCATACGGTGTGTCTGACCGAGGCGACGGATTGGTTAGGCGGCCAGATGACCTCCGGCGGCGTCTCGGCTCTCGACGAGCACAAATTTATCGAGCTCACGGGTGGCACGCGTACTTACTACGAGTTGCGTCGGCGAGTTCGCCAGCATTACCGGGAACAATTCACACTTGCGCCGCAACTGGCCGGCCGGATCGATTTGAACCCGGGCGCCTGTTATGTTTCCTCCCTCTGCTTCGAACCGCGCGTGGGGGTACAGGTGATCGAGGACATGCTCGGCCCGCGGAAAACAAAGCTCCAGCGCTTTATGCGCACCGAGATCATCGACCTCGAAGTAAGCGGCGGCATGATTCAAAGCGCGTTGGCGTATCGCCTGGATCGTGGCGAGGTCTTCCGCATCCGGCCGAGGTTCGTATTAGATGCCACCGAATTGGGGGACCTGCTGCCACTCGCCGGCGTTCCCTACACCGTCGGCTCCGAGCCGCGCAGCGAGACGGGTGAGCCGCACGCAGGCGAGAAGGCGAACCCCGCGTGCGTGCAGAGCTTCACTTATCCGTTTGCGATCGAGCGCACCGCGACACCTGCGCACGGCAGCGCAAAGCCGCCTGAATACGAATCTTTTCGGGACTCGCAGCGCTTCAGTTTTCTGCTGACGTATCCGCCCGAGCTCGGTTGGAAAGGGCCCGTGCAGTACGTGATGTTCGGAGAAGATCCACCCATTCCGAATAACCAGTCTCCCGCGTCATTCTTTAGTTGGCGGCGGCTGTTGGCCCGGAAAAATTTCACCGGCGAGAGTGCGCCGGCGGACCTCGCGCTGATTAACTGGCCGCGGCAGGATTATTCGGCGGAGTCGCTGCTCGATCGCGAGCCGCTCGATTTCGCGCGCGTGTTGCAGCAGGCAAAGCGTGCATCGCTCGCGTTCCTTTACTGGCTGCACACGGAGGTGCCGCGAGACGACCGGCAGGGCAGTGGCTATCCCGAGTTGAAATTGCGTCCCGATGTGATGGACACGGATGACGGGCTGTCCAAGTATCCGTACATCCGGGAATCACGGCGTCTGAAAACAGGGGCCACGGTGATCGAACAGGATATCGTCGCGGAATATCAGCCTGGAAGCCGGGCGCGCTGGTTCGCGGATTCCGTGGGCACGGCCTTCTATATGGTCGACATTCACCCCTGTGGCGTGGGAGAGCGCGGGCGCATGATGATGCCCCGGCCGTTTCAGATTCCCATGGGAACGATGATTCCGCAGCGGGTTCGCAACCTGCTGGCGGCGGGCAAGAACATCGGCGTCACCCATGTGACGAACGGAGCCTTCCGCCTGCATCCGGTGGAATGGAACGTGGGTGAGGCGGCCGCCGTGATCGCCAGCCTCACGCTGGCCCGGGGCTCTTTGCCACAGCCGCGGCCGGTCCAGGAGGAACTGGCAGCGGCGGGAGTGCCCCTGGTGTGGTTCGACGATCTGCCGGTGGACCATCCCGCCTTCGCCGCGATTCAGCTTACTGCGATGTCGCGGATCTATCCGCTTTCGAATACCGATCTGCACGCCGCGCCGGATGCCCCGGTAACTCGCGTTGAGGCCGCTCAAGCGCTGTTCGTGCTATTCGCGGCGAAGCCCGGCTCTCCGCCGCCGCCCGCGGACGCGGCGATTAGTGTGGCCGTCGAGCACGGCTGGATGGCAACGGACCACCGCAACTGGTTCCATCCGGACCTGCCCTTTCTCTGGACCGACTGGAGGGAAGAGAAACTGCCTTTCACCCTGCCTCCGATGGATACGAAACGCAACGGCCCGGTCACCCGCGCCGAACTGGCACAACGGCTGGTCAAGGCTCGGTAACGCGTGTCAGCT
>DASTMK010000198.1:0-7974 GCA_035714225.1 Bryobacteraceae bacterium
GGGCGCAACTTTACTCAACTTGGATTGCTGCAAGCCGGAGTTGTGCCTTTGACAAACGGCCTTATCAGCGCCGGCGGCTCCATCAAAGCGACGCAGGCATTCGCGGTGAACGGGCAGCGTCCCGAGTCGAACAACTATCTGCTGGACGGGGTGCGCAACGTGAACCGGATGGACGGCGGATTCGCGATCCGGACGCCGATCGATGCGCTTCAGGAATTCCGCATCCTCACGCATACCGCGCCGCCCGAGTACGGCAGCGCAAGTGGGGCCGCGGTCTCTGTCGTCACGCGGTCCGGCGGAAACTCCATGCATGGGGGCCTCTACTATTTCGGACGCAACGACGTGGTGGACGCGCGCAACTTCTTTTCGGCGGATGTCGAACCGTTGAAGCAGCATCAATTCGGCGCCACCCTCGGCGGTCCCCTGCGCCGGAACAAGCTGTTCTTTTTCGGTTACTACGAAGGATTCCGGAATCGCCAGGGTGTGACGAAGACAACGACGGTGCCGACGCCGGCCGAACGGGCGGGCGACTTCTCGGCGCTTCAGGACCCGAGCACAAACAATCTGCTGATCAATTTTCTGACGGGACAGCCGTTCCCGGGTAATCGTATTCCGAGCGGGATGTTCAACCCGGTGTCGCAGCGAGTGCTCGAATTCTATCCGCTCGGCAACGTCTCTCCCTCACTGTTCCGCGCCACCGAAGTCCTGCGGAACGACGTCGACCAAGGCGGCGTCCGGATCGATGCGATTGCGAGCGAGCGGGACCAGTTCGCCGTGCGTTATGCAACGTCCGCCGGATCGAACTTCAACCCGCTTTCCATCCGCGGCGCCGACGTGCCGGGATTTCCGGCCGGCGATGACATCACGACCCATTCCGCGACTGTGTCGCACACGCACGTGTTCGGCCCGAATGCCCTGAACACCCTGAGAGCGGCTTTCTTCCGCAACCGGTTTCTGTTTGATCAACGCTTCAACCACACCACGCCGCGCTCCCTGGGCTTTCAGTACGACAACACCTTCGAGCCGGCCCTCGGGCCGCCTTACTTCATCGTGAACGGCTATGCGAGCGTTGGAAACCCGATTACCGGACCGCGCAACAGCGTGCAGAACGACTACGAGATCTACGAGGCGTTTTCGCTGGTGCGGGGCGCGCACACCATCAAGATCGGCGGCGACTTCCGGCGCACACACATCAACATCAGCCAGGGCATTGCGGCAAACGGGTTCTTCGTGTTCGCGCCATTTCCCACCAACAGCTCCTTTGCGAATTTCCTCATCGGCTTTCCAGTAGTGTTCTTCCAGGGCGGCGGCGACTTTCAACGCGGTTTGCGCAGCTTTGAGGTAAGCGGCTACGCGCAGGACCAGTGGCGCGTCACACGCAAACTCACACTGAACTACGGAGTGCGCTACGAGATCCATTCGCCATTTGCCGAAATCCGCGACCGGTTGAATCAGTTTGCACCCGGCCGGCAGTCGCAAGTCTTTCCGGACGCGCCGCGAGGACTTCTGTTTCCGGGCGACCCCGGAGTGGCCAAGCGCATCCTCAACATCTACTACAAAGGATTGATGCCGCGTGTGGGATTGGCCTATGACCCCACAGGAAGCGGCCGGACGAGTTTGCGCGCGGCGTATGGGATTTTCTACGACGCTTTTTCGAATGGCTCGAGCATGCCGATGCAGGCGGCCATCAGCGCCCTCCCGTGGTTACAGGCGGTGCAACTCGGTCCGCCGGCGTTAAATTACACCGACCCGTGGGGAGCAAGCGGCGTACCGTTCCAGCCCGGCTTCTTTCCGAAGCCGGTTACCATGCTGACCGAAAATCCCGTGGGACGTCCGCCGTATGCACAGAACTGGAACTTCTCGATCCAACAATCCCTGCCCTCGGCGGTGCTCTTTGAGATTCGCTATGTAGGCACGAAGGGAACGCGTGTTCCACGCTTCATCGAGGCCAATCCATCGGTCTACACTCCGGGCGCGTCTTCTCAAAGTGTGGACGCCCGGAGAATTCACGCCGGCTGTCCCGCGGAAGGGGGCCCGTGCGATTTCGCATCGGTCGGCCTGGTGGACTATTCCACCAACTCCACTTACCACGCGCTGCAAACAACGTTGTCGCGGCGCTTCCATCGCGGTCTGACGTTCAGCACCTCCTATTGGTTCTCCAAAACTCTCGATTACGTTTCGTCGATGAACGTCGCCGGATCGGCGCCGCGCCTTGTTTCGGGTGAGAACGATATCGCGCAGAATCCGTTCGATCTGCGCGCCGAACACGGGCCCTCGCTGTTCGATGCCAAGCATCGCTGGACCGCGAGCGCTACCTGGGAATTGCCTTTCGGCAAATCATTGCGGGGCATTTCACGAGCACTGGCCGCGGGCTGGCAGCTCAATGGGATTGCGACGGTCTCCTCCGGTACGCCGTTCACGGTTTACGACACACGCAATGTGGCCCAGCAGGGCTCCCATCCGGAGATTACCGGGTTCGCGGGCAGCCGGCCGGATTTAATCGCCAAACCGAATGGCGGTCCACGGACGGTGGAGCAGTGGATTTCGCCTTCCGCGTTCCGGCGCCTTGACGCTGTCACTGAGGCAGGACGTTTCGGCAACGCGGGCCGCAACATCGCGCGAGGTCCGGGTCAGGGAACGCTGGACCTCTCCGCATTTAAGAACTGGAGTCTCTCGGAGCACCTGCGCGTACAGTTGCGCATCGAAGCCTTCAACGTGACCAATCATGCCAATTTCGGTGTCCCGGTGAACGACCTGGTGTCTCCGAATTTCGGGCGAATCCTGGAAGCCGGGTCCCCGCGGGTCTTCCAGGCAGGACTCAAAATCTTGTTCTAGGGCGTGCCTTGAAAGACGAACCTATGGAGCCGATGTTCCTCCCCGATGTGGAAAACAACCCGCGGCCGGGTCCCTACTACGATAATTTGCGCCGGATGCAGGAAGCCGGGCTCGAATACCCGCAAATCTGGCATCTGTTTGCTTTTCTTCCGCAAGCGACCGGGCACCTGGCTCGTTTCACGCAGGAGATCATGCGCGGCCCGGCTCCCATCAGTCCCGGTCTTCGCGAATTGATCGCGGCCTATACGTCTTATCGCAACGATTGCCCGTTTTGACTGAAGGCCCACGCCGCGGTCGCGGCGGAACTGCTGGGAAGCGAGCAACTGGTGTGGGGCGTTCTCCGGGATCTGGAGAGCTCGTCTCTTGAGGAAAAGGAAAAGGCACTGTTCCGCTTTATCGACAAAGTGAACCACGACTCGCCGAGGATTACAGCGGACGATATGAAGCCACTCTACGCAGCCGGGTGGAATGACGAGGCGATCTACTTCGCCATCACGGTTTGTTCGTTATTCAACTTCTACAATCGTTGGATCGACGCAACCGGAGTTCACGCGTTGTCCGATGAGGCGCACCGCGAGGGGGGCAAGCGCATGGCGATGCATGGATATGACCGGGGGTAGCGGCCAGGCGGCAGTCATCGACCGTCCCCGTATTTATCCCGGGTGGCTGGTTGTCGCAGCCGCGTTCTGCGGTGTCATGGTGAGCTTCGGCTCGCTTCTTGTCTTCACGTTTGGCGTGTTCCTCAAGCCGCTCAGCAGCGAATTCGGATGGAGCAGAGAAGGTATTTCCACGGCTTTCGGCATTGCCGCCATGACGGTCGCCGTATGCTCTCCAATGCTGGGCCGCCTGCTCGACCGCTACGGCGCGCGCCGTGTAGTTCTTTTCTGCATGGCCGTGTTCGGACTGGCTGTGGGCTCGCTTTCCTTGCTGACGCCAAACCTGGTCCACCTGTATGCGGCCTTCTTTGTTCTTGGAGCCGTGGGGAATGGGACCACCCAGATGGGTTATTCCCGCGCGGTAGCGAGTTGGTTCGACGACCGGCGCGGCTTCGCGCTGGCGGTGGTAGTGGCCGGCGTGGGAGTCGGGTCGATGCTCTTCCCATGGCTGGCCCAACGGATCATCGACGCGCACGGATGGCGGACCGCCTATCTGGTGCTTGGGGCGATGGTCCTGGTTCTGGGAATACCTTTGACCGCCCTCTTCGTTCGGGAGCATCCTGGCAGCGTTGGTCCACAAAACACGGCTGCCGGCAGCTCGGTTCGCGACGGACTCCATTCACGCGCATTTTGGCTGCTGGTGGCGGCTCTATTCCTAAGTTCCATCGCCATCAACGGAGCCATCACGCACCTTGCGCCGTTATTGACCGATCGTGGTATCAGTGCGGAGCACTCGGCACTGGCCGTCTCCGTTCTCGGCGCGGCCAGCCTCACCGGCAGGCTCGTAACGGGCAATCTACTGGACCGCTGCTTCGGTCCAGCGGTTTCGTTTGCCCTCCTGGCCGGTGTCGCAGCCGGGATCTTTTTGCTCGCAACCGCTTCCAGCAGTGGAACAGGGCTGCTGGCGGCGGCCCTGATCGGCTTCGGACTTGGCGGGGAAGCGGATGTGACTCCTTATCTACTGACCCGCTACTTCGGTCTCCGTATGTTTTCGACTCTCTATGGGCTGACGTGGACAGCCTATGCCATCGCGGGAGCGATAGGCCCCATTGTCATGGGCAGGGTGTTTGACGTCACCCAATCGTACAGTGCCCTTCTTACGGTGCTATCCGCGCTCACACTGGGTGCCGCGATGCTGATGTTGTTCCTTCCCGCTTATCCTCTAAAAGAGCAACGGGATCGAGTGGCCGGAGGTTTGAAGTGCGCCTGAAACTGCTTGGAATGATCTTGGGTGGACTGGCTTTCCTGTACTTCGCGGTAGCCGCTTGCCTCTACGTGGCGATGCGGCAGCCACCGGAGCGCTTTGGCGCCATCATGTCGAAAGTTCCGATGGCAGCGATGATGGTCCTGCCATTCAAGTCCCTCTGGATGTCTGCCCGGGCGGGACCACTTGCGGTGGGAGATACCGCTCCCGATTTTGCGCTGCCGGTTCTGGACCGGAGCCGCACGGTCAGGCTGTCGGAAGAATGGCAGACCCGCCCGGTGGTCCTGATTTTCGGCAGCTATACTTGACCGCCATTTCGCCGGGAGGTTCCCGAGCTCAATCGGTTATACCAGTCGTACCAGGATCGCGTAGCGTTCTACGTTGTCTACATTCAGGAGGCCCATCCCACCGACGTCTGGCAGTTGCCCTCCAATGTGACGGATGGTGTGCTGTTCGCTTCACCGCGATCGGACGGCGAGCGGACCTCCACCGCACTGGCGTGCGTACGCAATCTCAACCTTCGGCTCCCGGCGGTTCTCGATCACATTGACAACCGAACCGAGCGCGCCTATACGGCTTGGCCCGATCGCATGTATCTGATCGACAGAAAAGGCCGCGTAGCGTTCAAGAGCGCGCCCGGGCCTTATGGTTTCTCAACCCCGGATCTCGAGCAGTCTCTTCGACAGATCACAACAACGGGAACCTGACCGGCAAACGGGTGCATTCGCGTCGATCGGATAGAATCGGAGCATCATGCGTCGCCTCCGGCTTCTTTCCGCGTTTGCTATAACTGTAACCGTCGCGCTGGCGGCCGGCCAGGCCGGTGCCGGGGAGACTTACGACGTTGTTGTTGTCAGCGGCAGCTCGGGTGGTTTCGGCGCCGCGCTGGCTGCCGGACGCATGGGGATGCGTGTAGCCCTCATCGAAGATACGCCGGTGCTCGGCGGGATGCTTTCCAACGGGATCTCGAACATCGACACTTACTCTTTCGAATCGCTGAGTGGCATCTTCGAGGAGTTCCGCTCCAGAGTGAAAGAACACTACCGGCCGCTGATGGCTACAGATCCGATCTTTCGGGCGCAACGGTTGCGCGACTACAAGCCAAGGCAATCGAATGTAGCCGCGGAAGGCGGACGGTGGGAGCCGCATGTTGCGGACCGGATCTTGAAAGAGATGATCGCGCCGGTGCCGGGCGTCACTATCTTCTACGATACGTGGGCGACGGACGTGGTTCTTCAGGGGAAGCACGCCACCGGCGTCGTGACCATGAACAAGCGCGGAGAGAAGCGCGTCTTCACCGGCAAGGTGATTATCGATGCTACGCACGAGGCCGACGTCGCCGCCTGGGCCGGTGTGCCTTATCGGGTGGGCCGTGAGGCCCGCTCTCCTCTGGAGCCGCATGCCGGAGACATCTACTTCTTCAATGGCACCGGTGAAATCATGGAGGGCAGCACAGGCCGCCAGGACCGGGCCATCGTGTCCTACGGATTACGGCTATGCATCCAGCGCTACGGCGGAGAGGAAACATCGCACATCCTTGCTTCTCCCCCGCCGGGCTATGACAGAAGCAAGTACACGCACTCCCCCTATTCCGGCGAGATCACCATGCCGAAAAGCAAAGCGGAGATGAACGCCAACCCGGTTGGCAACGAGATGCAGGAAGTCAACTGGGTGTGGCCGGAGGCGTCCCGCGCCGAACGGTTGGAATTGTACCAGCAGTATAAGAATCACGCGCTGGGGTTTCTCTACTTCCTTCAGCACGAGCGCGGATTGAAGCACCTGGGATTGCCGAAGGACGAGTTCGTGGACAACGGCCATGTCCCGTATCGCATCTTTGTGCGCGAAGCCCGGCGCGTTGAAGGCGAAGCCACCATGACCGAGGCCGATATCAATCCGTTTCTGACCGGACGAGGCCTGATCCCGGCGCTGCGCAAGGACAGCATCGCCATCGGACACTATCCCATCGATTCAAAGCCCGTGCGCGGCAAGACAGATATGTCGACACCCGAAAAAGGCGCCGGAGACTTTTTTCTGGCCAATGTGGTTACACCGTTCCAGGTGCCCTATGGCGCAATAGTTCCGGCCCAGGTAGAAGGCCTCCTGGTTCCGGTTGCGATATCGGCGACGCACGTGGCATTCTCCGCGATTCGCATGGATCCGACGTGGATGGTGATGGGACAGGCGGCGGGGGTTGCGGCGGCGCTCAGCATTCGCGAGAACGTGATGCCGCGGCAGCTCCCGATTGAGCGGTTACAGCGCGAGCTGA
Organism: Bryobacteraceae bacterium; assembly: GCA_035714225.1. Classification (GTDB taxonomy): domain Bacteria; phylum Acidobacteriota; class Terriglobia; order Bryobacterales; family Bryobacteraceae; genus CAADGY01. The sequence goes on from DASTMK010000198.1 coordinate 6,962, forward strand.
TCCGGCAGAAGGTCCGTCTGCTCTTTTACTGGGACGTTCCTCTCGATCACCCCGCATTCGGCGCGATTCAGTGGCTGAGCGTGAGCAAGGGCTTGCAGGGATACCCGGATCGCCTGTTCCGCCCGGACCAACTTCTCAGCAGGGCGGAGATGTCCGTTCTGATCGCGAATGTCTTCGATCTATGGCCCAGTGTCAGTAACTTTCATTTCACAGACGTTCCCTGGAGCCACTGGGCCTTCCGCGAAATCGAGACGCTTTTCAACAACCGTTTGCTCACGCCTTTCGGCGTCCGGCCCCGCTGGCCGGACGCCGGCGGCTACGACCCGGTCCGGAACGCCGGATTCCGGCAAGGGCAAACCTTCAGCGCGTTCGAACCAGATCGGCCCGTGACATGGGGGGAAATGGTCGGCGTGCTCCGCACCCTTCAATCCCGCCAGATACACCCACCTGTAGAATGGGTGAACGGCATCGTCAAAGATTCGGAATTCGCCGTGAGCCTGCAAAAGAAAGCGATTTTACCCGCAGAGGCGCTCACCCGCGCCGAGGCGTGCATGCTGGTAGCGGCTGTGAGCGAACGCAGGTAGCTACCAGAACCACCAGCGGCGGTTGCTCTTGACCGGCTCCGGCGGCATGGGCAAGGGATCTCCCGTGAGAACGGCTCGAGGGTTCTCGATGCAGAGCGCACGGGCAACTCGCTCAGCATAGCGCTCCGCAAGGTGCCTGTAGCCTAAGTCCAACCGCGGGGGCCTGTCGATGCAGTCGTGAGCGTCGCTCGCCAAAAATGCGACCAGGCCACGTTCAATCAACCCGTGAGCAAAGTCCCTGGCATCCCTTCCGAAGCGCCCTAACAGTGACTGCGCCGTAACCTGCAAACAGACTCCGCGCGCCGCCCACGCGGCGAGATCGGCCGTCCTGCTATAGAGCAGCGAGTTCCGTTCCGGATGCGTAATAACCGGCACCATTTGTGCCGCAAGCATCTCGTTGAACACTTCCCCGGTGTTCTGGAAAATCAG
>DASTMK010000199.1:0-9685 GCA_035714225.1 Bryobacteraceae bacterium
GTCCTTGGCCAAGCGAGATCTGGCCAACGGTTGCCCTCACAATGTGGAAGAGTTGATGGACGACCTTGTCCGCTCCATCGAAAGAATCCGCCGATCGCCCGCCAAACTCCGAGGTTGCATCAAGCAGTCGAAACTTCCCCCCTTTTTTGCGTTAACTGTTGCATTATTTATGCATAGATCTATTAGTGCCAAGTAGAAATGTCCTGTTGACAGGGTCACGCTGGGGAGTTGGACGAACAGGGAGTTCTGACAATGAGCCAGCGGGAACGAGACCGCCTGGTGGTGCTAAAGAAAGCACAGAAGAAGCTGATCACACAGAAGCAGGCGGCGGTCGAGCTGAGCCTGACGGAGCGTCACGTACGACGACTGTTGGTAAAGCTGAAGGAGGCCGGGGACAAGGCGGTGATCCACGGGCTGCGAGGGCGGTCCTCGAACCGGCGGGTGAGCGAGCAGACGCGGGAGGAAGCGGTGCGGATCCTGTCGCAGGATGTGTACCAAGGCTTCGGGCCGACGCTGGCGAGCGAGTACCTGGCGAAGAAGCACAAGCTCAATGTGGGGCGGGAGACACTGCGGCAAGTCCTGATGGCCGCCGGACTGTGGCGGAGCCGGCGGCAGAAAGTGGAAACGGTGCACCAGTGGCGGCCGAGGCGAAGCTGCCGGGGCGAGCTGGTGCAATGGGACGCCTCCGAGCACGACTGGCTGGAAGGGCGTGGCGAGAAGCTGTATCTGATCCACATGATCGACGACGCGACGAGCGAATTGACGGCGCGATTCGTGCGTCACGACTCGAGCGAAGAGAACCTGCGTCTGCTGTGGAGCTACCTGGAGAAGCACGGACGGCCGGTGGCGTTTTACACCGACAAGGCGAGTTTGTTTCAAACCGCGCTGAAGGTCCGGCGGGAGGAGAAACAACGGCCGCGCGAGGAGCGCGAGCGGTTACCGCCGACGCAGATCGGGCGGGCGTTGCGGGAGTTGGCGGTCACCTGGATTGCGGCGCACTCGCCACAAGCGAAGGGGTGCGTCGAACGGAGCTTCGGCACGGCCCAGGACCGGCTGGTCAAAGGACTGCGCGTGGCGGGAGCGCGCACCCTCGAGCAGGCCAATGCCTACCTGGAGGAGGAGTTTCTGCCCTGGTGGAATCAGCATCTGAGGGTGCTGCCGGCCCATCCTGCCGACGCGCACGATCCGGCGGCCTCCTTGAGCCATGTCGAGATGCGCCAGGTAGGCAACGATTACACGATCCGCTGGGACAGCAAACTATATCGCATCGACCGGACCGGCGTGCGTCCCGGTATGCGGGGTGGCCTGGTCCGTGTCGAACAGCGTCTGGACGGCACCCTCGCCGTGCGTTTCCGAGATCGCTAGGTGCGGATCGAGGAAGGTGTGCGGCGCGAGAAAACGGTGCCGCCACAACGGCCAGCGGCCAAGCACAGCCCATCGCGCCACAAACCTACCGAGGCGGCCCGGAGCAGCCTCGATCGTCTGTTTCGCTCGCCCAGCCGGCCAATCTGGACGGCGGCCGAGATCGATCGCACCCGCACGCGCGATCGCCTCGATTAAAGCTCCCTGCGGAGCGCCGGGCAAAAGCAGCCCGGCGGTCTTCGCGCTTTCTATATCCGAAGACCGCTGCTCCAGAGCTTCACCAAAGCAGATATCCGTGCAAAAACCAAAACCCTCGGAACAGGTCCCGCTGTGGACCCATTGACCGGGGGTTGGGTGCCATCTGCTTCGGAGCCAGCCCCGTCGTAGCGGTCTTCGGATCTGCCCCGGGGAGCGCGACTCCCCAACAACATCGATCTCAACTTAAACCCGCTCTCGCGGTGTGGCTCTCAATACCGGACATTTCTACTTGGCAGAGAACCGGACATTTCTATTTGGCCTTGACATGGGATTGGGTAGCTTACCGAAAGTAGGTTGTTGCTGCCCTGGAGCAATTCGAGCGTCCGCGCGCCCTGTGACGCCCCCTGGATCTGGCGGTTTCGGGCAGTGGGCAGCCAGTTGGACGGAAAGTCGCCGCCGACGTTACCAGTCGTCGGCCCACGTGAGAGCATCAGGCGTTACCCGTCAAGTTGACGCCGGTTATGCGAAATTCTGGATGCCACGCGCTGCAGGCGGAGTCCAGCGTTCCGGGGTTATGTCGAACAGGCACTCGCCGGGCGCGAACCCAAGCTGATACTGTGAGGCGTGATGGACCGATCGAATGGATACGAAGGAATTGCGCCGGAGTTTCTGGCCCGGCGCGGCAGTGGCCGTTCGACCGGCATCGGCGTGAACCAGGTGCGGAAGTGGGCCCGAACGTTACCACCCGGAGCCGCTGTCATCGACCTGGGCTGCGGGCCCGGTTTTCCGATTACCGAGGTTCTGGTCGCCGAAAGCCTTAGCACGTTTGGAGTTGATGCAGCACCATCTTTCGTCCAGGCTTTCCAACGCAATCTCCCGAACACACCCGTCGTTTGCGAAGCCGTCCAGGATTCGAGATTCTTCGATCGCACTTTCGATGGTGTCCTGGCGTGGGGACTAATGTTCCTGCTTTCGCCCGAGGACCAGCGCCACCTCATCGAGAGGGTCGCCGGGATACTGGTGCCAGGGGGCCGGCTGCTGTTTACGTCTCCTGCGGAACCAATTGTTTGGAACGATGCGATGACGGGGTTGGAATCACGCTCCCTTGGAGCCGCGGAGTACCGTCGGCACATGTCAGCAGTTGGTCTCTCGGTCGCCAGTGAGTATGAGGACGAAGGCCAAAACCACTATTTCGATGCGTTCAAGGACGTGCATTCTTTAGCCAATCCTCACTGATGCAACCCTGGAGGCGATCCATTCTGACGGTTGTCGCCATCTCAGAGATGTGCACTGGCTGGATTGCTACGGGATCACGCGCCACCCGGAACCAGCCCGGTGAAGTGGCTGAGCGCGACTCTACTCAAGCCGCCTGCGCCAGCCACAAGGGAGTTCTTCCCCAAGTGCACTGTTATCGGTGCGGATGGAGGGAAGCCATTAAGTGCTTCGAATCTGAGATTGGTGAGCGCCGGAGCGGCCATTGCCGCTGCGCCCAACAGAACGCTCGCCGCTCTATTGCGGCGCCTTTGAAATCAGCCGCGGCTTGCCGTACACGCGGCCTTGATCGCCTTGCTCATTCATGATGGCGCGCAGCCTCTCCCTCATTTCGCGCAACATTCCAGCGTACTTCGTGTCCGCGGCGAGGTTCTTCATCTCATGGGGATCGGCGGTAATGTCGTACAACTCTTCGGCCGGGCGCTCGTGATAACGGCGCACGACGGCCGCTGCTTTCGCGTCAGTCCTGGCTTTGGCCACCCAGGAATCGAAGTACGAGCGGCCGTCGGCCGGGTCCGCGAGATCGATATGCGTGTGGTACTCGAATTCCGGATGCAGATTGAGGATGTACTTGAACCGCGTGGTGCGCAGGCAGCGCATCGGATAGACGTTCCAGTCGCCGTCTCCCGAGTGCGTCGCGGTGATCGCGGTCCGATGCGTGCGCGCCGTGCCCCGCAGTACTTTCGCGAACGATCGCCCATCGATGCCGGAGGGCGCTGCGGCTCCGGCGCAGTCGAGGAAGGTTGGCAGCAGATCGCAGAACGAGGCCATCGCGCCGGTTCGCGATCCCGGGCGGATCACTCCAGGCCATGACGCGATGAACGGCAGCCGGATCCCTGCATCATAGAGCGACCACTTTGCGAATGGCCATTGCGCGCCATTGTCAGATGTGTAGATGAACAGCGTATTGCCGCCCAGGTGCTGTTTCACCAGATCGTAGGCATCACCAAGCTGACGGTCGGCGAAGGTAACGTCGGAATAGTACTGCGTGCGGGCTTCCCGGGTCTCTGGCGTATCGACGAATGTGGGCGGCAGGTCCACCTTCGCCGCGTCGTAGCCTTCATTGCCGCGCCAGTACACATGCGGGCTGTGAGAGCACACAAACAGGCACAGCGGTTGTGTGTTGTTCGTGCGCGCCTCGATCCAGGAACGCAAGGCGCGTGTATCCAGATCCGCATTGAGCCGTCCACCTTGAATCTCGCTGCGCACCCATTCCCAGTCCGGAAAGCTCTCCTTGGGCTGAAAATGGCTCTTGCCAAAGTGCGCAATGTGATAGCCCGCCGACTTCATGAACGTGGGAAGCGTGCGGATGTCCGGACCGACTCCACTGTGATTGCGCTCCGCTCCATTGCGCGCGGGCAGCAGCCCCGTGGAGACGATCGAGCGCGATGGCACGCAGGTCGGCGACGGCGAGAACATGTTCGTGAACGTCATCCCGTCTGACGCAAGACGCTGCATGTTCGGCGTGCCGACCGACCTGTTTCCATAAACCGGCGAATCGAAGTATCCGTGATCGTCGGCCAGAAACATCACGATGTTTGGCTTCCGCGACTGGCCGCGGAGCAATCCCGCGGTGGCGCCACCCTGAAGAAACATGCGTCTATTGAGATTCATCGCCCAATCCCCCGATTACTCTCGAACGCACCGCGCTCAGGCCAGTCCGCATCGAAATCATGCTGCCAGCCATTATGCGTGTTAGGCACGGCCGCCGAAGACCGGTGCCTCTCCGGATTACTATTGTGGACATATTCCATTGCGGGGCTGTCGAATTTGCGGCTGTTCGATCGACTAACAGGCAGGATGTCTCTTACCCTGGAAAGGACCAATCACATGCCCAATACGATACGCCTGCATCGCGTACTGCGCACCACGCCGGAGAAACTCTACCGGGCGTTCCTCGAATCCGACGCCTTGGCCAAGTGGCTGCCGCCGCACGGTTTCACCTGCAAGGTTCACCACATGGACGCTCGCGTGAATGGCACGTACAAAATGTCGTTCACGAACTTTACAACAGGTCAGGGCCACTCGTTTGGCGGAACGTACCTCGAGTTGATTCCGGGTGAGCTCATCCGGTACACCGACCGGTTCGATGATCCGAATCTGCCCGGTGATATGCAGGTAACGATCCAACTGAAGCGGGTTTCGGTGGGAACCGAACTCAACATTGTTCAAGACGGTGTGCCCGATGTCATTCCGGCGGAGGCATGCTATCTGGGGTGGCAGGAATCCCTTTCCCAACTGGCGCAGCTTGTGGAGCCGGACATCCCCTAGCAGTCCTGATCCTAAAACAGTCGTTCCTGTGTACTGGCAGGATACGTAACCGATCTCCCTTCCACCCTCGCAAATGACGTCATGGTGTGCGGGTCCGCCTTGGCCGCGCTCATGATGTGGTCCACCCGATAACCACGCGCCACCAGGGCATCCGAAATCAGCGAGCGGTGGCAGCGCCACGGCACAGCCTCGGCGCACATTATGACGAGAGGTTCGCGATCTGCCGCCACGGTTAATGCATTCAGAGCAGACTCAAACTCGGGCGTCTGCATGTAGTCTGCATAGCCGCGAAACGACTCGTTGCGCCAACCCAGGTTTGGCGAATCCTTGCGAGGATGCCGTAATCCCCCGAGGGCTTTCATGTGCTCGTAGCCGATGCCGGCGTCGCGCAGCGACCGCTCCAGCGCCTCGCGATTGTACTGCGGATTATGGCGCGATTTGGGAATCGTGCGAACGTCGATGAGCCGCGTTATGCCGTGGGCCTTCAGCATTTCGATCAGTGCATCCACCGGCCGCGTGGAATGCCCGACCGTCCGGATAAGCGGCTTTCCCATATCGCCATTTTCGATCACGGGGGCTTGCTTCCGCTCATGGTTGATGCCGTGACCGGCCAATGTGAGGTACCCTGCTGCTGAATGCCTGGAACAAGGAGACTGACTTGGTAGATCGCAGAAGTTTCGTTGCCGCGGCGGCCGCCGGCCTGGGGGCATCGCGCGCCGCGCCGGGCAAGCCCGTGCGGGAGAAGCCCCTGGTTTCGACCTTCTGGGGCACGCAGCATTACGACGAAAGCGAGCGCGACCAACTCGCCGGCGTGCTCCAATCGCGCAACCCGTTCCGCTACTACGGGCACGGCAGCGAAGCCCCGCAGAAGGCGGCGACCTTCGAAAAGGAATTCGCCGCGCGCATCAGGACGCGGTTCGCGCTCGCGGTCGCAACCGGCACGGCGGCGCTCGACACGGCGATGGCGGCGCTCGACATCGGCCCGGGTGATGAAGTGATCCTGCCGGCATGGACGTTCGTCTCCTGCTACAACACCATCGTCCTGGCCGGCGCTTTGCCGGTTTTCGCCGAGGTGGACGAATCCTTTAACATCGACCCGGACGACATCGAGCGGCGCATCACGCCCGCCACGCGGCTCATCATGGCGGTGCACCTGCGCGGCAACGCCTGCGACATGGACCGCATCATGGCCATCGCACGGAAGCGAAACATCAAAGTGCTGGAGGACGCGGCGCAGAGCATGGGCGCCTCTTACAACGGCCGGCCGCTCGGGTCGATCGGGGACGTGGGAATGTTCAGCCTTCAGCCCAGCAAGCCCATTGCGGCCGGCGAAGGCGGCATCGTGACGATGAACGACCCGCTGCTCTACGAGCGCGCGGTCCGCTATCACGACGTCGGCGGCTGCCGCCCCTATCACGAGAAGATCCTCGGCACACCCGCGCTCGAAGGCTTCCCCGGCACCAACCTGCGAATGAACGAGTGGACGGCAGCGGTGGCCCTGGCCCAACTGCGCAAACTCGACGGCATCCTGGCCGCCGTGCGGGCGCACTCGCGGCGCGTCTACGACGGCATCCGCGACCTGCCCGGCATCCGCTTCCGCCTGCGCCCCGATCCCGAGGGAGAGCTCGGCGCCGTCGTCTTCATCCGGTTCGACGACAAGCCGCGCTGCGACCGCTTCGCCGCGGCGATGAAAGCCGAGGGCGTGCCCGTCACGCGCCCCGGGAGCGCCGCGATCCTGCCGGCCGTTCCCTTCATCGAAAAGAAAATCGCGCCGCGCCGCAACTGGCCGACCTTCGCCACCGGGCGCGGCAGGTCGATTTCGTACGGTGCCGGCATCTGCCCGCGCAGCATCGACATCGTTGCGCGCTTCGCCGGGCCTTCGATCGACCCGAAGTACACACGCGCCGACGTAGACGATATCGTCGCCGCCGTCCGCAAGGTCTATCCGACTGTGCGATGAGGCAGCCCCGCTCCTACTTCGAGTAATCCGCCAGCATGATGTCGCCGCCGCTGTGGTCGATCTGGGTGTACAAAATCCACTGCTGGTCGGGTGAAATGGCGAAAGCGGAATCGGCGATGGAAGGAGGTTTTTCCATTTTGAAGACCAGCCTCTTCTCTCCACCGTCGAGGTTCACGGAATAGATAGCGGCTTGCGGATCGTTCGCGTCCTGGTCCACGAAGAAGATCCGATCGCGGGTCAGGGCCCAGTAGCCCCAGTATCCGGCTTTGAGCGAAGGCAGTACCAGGCGCTCCTGTCCCGACGCCAGAGTGAGCCGCGCCAGGCCCGGTTCGCCAGGACCTTTTGCGAAGTAGATATACCGGCCATCGGCGGATTCCATCGCGCCGAATCCGCCGTTCTGCGTCATCTGCTGCTTCTGTACGCCGTCGATGGAGGTCCGCCACCCCTGCCATTGCCCGGAACGGTTCGATGCGAAATACACCCACTTTCCGTCGCGGGACCAACTGGCAACCACGTCTTCCGACGGTTCTCTGGTCAGATGGTGTGTGTTGCCGCCTTCGGGCCGTATCAGGAAGATATCGGACTGCCCTTGGGGCCGTGAATCAAACGCGATCCACGACCCGTCGGGGGACCATCGCGGCGTCCCGGTCAGTGGCCCGCCGAAACGCGTCAATTGGAGTGTATTGCGCCCGTCCGCATCGCTCACCCAAATCTCATTGCTGCCCGAGCGGTTGGAGCGGAAGGCAATGCGCCGGCCATCCGGTGAAAACGACGGGCTCGAATCGTAATACGTGGAGACGATATGGCTTTGCGCCGGGCCACCGGACAGAGGCACGCGCCAGATGTTGGCGTCCACCGAAATCTGGGAATAGGCCAGCATCTTGCCGTCCTTCGAGTACACCGGCTCGGTGGCATTCTCACCCATGCCGGGGAGTCTCGAAGGAGCCGCGTGTCCCTGCACGGAGATCCGCCACAGATTCAGAGCGCCGGTACGGTCCGAGGAGAACAGGATGCTCTGCCCTTGCGCGTCCCACGTCTGGCTTTGGATCGATCGGTTGTCGAACGTAATCCGGCGTGTCTCGCCATTCTCGAGCGAGGCCAGGTAAACATCGGCTACACCGCTGCTCGGCGCCCTCAGGAAGGAGACCCATTTCCCGTCGGGCGAGAAAGCAGGATTGCTGTCGCCGAGCATCTTCTCGGACGGATGAGTCAGTCGCGTCTTACCGCCATCCGCAACCGAGACCAAAAAGATACTGAACGGCTCCTCGGGCGCGGATTTGTCGGCAACCGCCAGCAACTTGCCGTCGGGAGACCAGTCCAGGTGCCGTCCCACTGCTTCAAACCGCGTCGGGTAGACCTCGGCGATCTTTCCATGAACTCCGCCGCCAGCGGGCGACACGAATATGGCTGTTTCCTTCGGCGATGTTCGCAGGAAGGCGATCCGTTTGCCGTCGGGCGACCACACCGGGCTCAAGTCCTCCGCCGGATCGGTGGTCAGCCGCAATTGCTCGCCGGTCGCGAGGGTTCGCACGTAAATGTCGGAGTTCCTGCTTTCCTCCCTGCGCCAGACATAAACGATCTTTTTGCCGTCGGGCGAAAAGTAGGGCTGTGTTTCCACGCCCGGAAAGGTCGTCACCGGCGTTACGAAAGGTAATTCCACTTTCCGGGTGGAGGCGAGGTAGGAACGAACCAGCGGTGCCAGCGCGAATACCAGCAGCACGGCCGCAATCGCTATGGCTATCCACAACGTGCGGTGGTTCCCGGTTTCCGGCGCCGCGGTGCCGCGCGGCCGTTCGAGGCGCGCCAGCACGGTGCCGCCGTTCAGGTGTCGCTCGATGTCCTCCTGCAATGTCTTTACGGAAGCGTACCGCTCACCCGGCTGCTTTCGAATGGCCTTCAGAATGATCGCGTCCAGGTCGCCTTCGAGCTTGTGGGCCTCGACGGACGGCGGTGGCGGCTGGCCGGGTGGGATGGCCGCTGTTGCCGTGGTGCTTCCACCTCCGGCGACGGCCGTGCTGGGCTTTTCCGGCTCTTTTTCGCAGATGGCCTGCATCAACTCGAGCGGCGTTCCGCTCTTCAGGTGGTACGGCCGGCGCCCGGTAAGCAACTCGTACAAAACCACGCCGAGCGCGTAGACATCGGTCGCGGCCGTTACCGGCTCTCCCTTGATTTGCTCGGGGCTCGCGTAATCCGGGGTCATCAGGCGCATCATGGAACCGGTAACGCTGATCGGCTGGGACGAGAAGTCGGGGTCCAGGATCTTGGCGATACCGAAGTCGAGCAGCTTGAGAACGCCGGTGCCGGCCACCAGGACGTTGTTCGGCTTGATATCGCGGTGGATGACGCCTTTTTGATGCGCGAATTCGACCACCGAGCACAAGGTTACGAACAGCCGCAGCCGGTCATCCGTGGAGAGGCCGCGGGCGTCGCAATACTCATCGATAGGCCGGCCTTCGATGAATTCCATCACGAAGTAGGGCAATCCATCGTCGGTACTGCCGCCGTCCAGGAACCTGGCGATATTCGGGTGATGGAGATTCGCTACAATTTCGCGCTCATGGCTAAAGCGGCGGAGCACGAAACTGCTGTCGGCGCCCGGCTTCAGTACCTTCACGGCCACCG
>DASTMK010000200.1:0-5456 GCA_035714225.1 Bryobacteraceae bacterium
AAGGCGGAATGAGGCGGTGGCGCCGCCTTATTCCGCCTCATTGGGTTCCCTCAAAAACCAGACCGCACCACGTCCCATACCCTTGGAGTCGATGAGGCTCAGCCGCTTCAAGTGCGAAAGGTCGTCTCGGAGGGTCCGCTCCGGCGTTTCGGGTGCCACTTCAGCGCGCAACTGACTGAAAGATCTTGCCTCTTTGCTGGCGAGCGCCTGAAGCAATTTCCGCTGCCGCTGGGTGAGATCGTGTGCAACCCGGTGGGGAGCAATGTAGCCGCTGGGAAGGAAGCGCACGCAGACGGCCCCTCCGCTCTCCAAGAACTCTGGCTCTGGATGCCCGGCCCTGACACACAGTTCGACGAGCCTTTGAGTACCCCTGCCCCAGCGCTCGACCAGGCCACGGCGATAGAACACCTCGGCGATCAGGGGATTTCGCGGCCGTGAAAGATGATCACGTTTCAAGTCATCTGGGCTTAGCCCGAAAGGCAAAGTGCCGTCGCTCCAGACTTCCAGCCGGTCGTCGTAGATGCCAATACTGACCGCGCCGCCGACCTGCGCGTAGTCCCGGTGGCAGAATGCGTTGACCAATGCTTCTCGAAGCGCAATTGGCGGAAACAGAGGCTCATCCACTCGCTCAAACACACCCGGCTCGACCCTTCCAGCAATCGGCAAGTGCCGCGAAAGGAACTCCATCGCCTCGGACATCAACTGGAGAGCATGCCCAGTGACCTGACGCTGATCCTTGAACTCGGTCTTGTTCCTTCCCCGAAACCGGGCCAAACGCAGTTGGCATTGCGGATAGTCGGGGAGGAAACGGCGTCCAAAGACGACAACTGCCGCATTGAGAATCCTCCCGTTTGCACGAAGCCCTACCCGCTCAAGGAAATCCTCGTCGGCGCCGGACATGAGAGGATCCAACCGCCCGGCAGCAATAGCCCCCTCCCTGGTGCGCGCGATTTCGCCCGAATCGAGATCTTCGATTTCAAACGATGACGGCAGGTTCTCCCAGCGCTGCCGGGCGTGCGCGCGATCGAGCAGCAGGCGTTGGTAGGTCTGCTGGGGCATTACCGATGTTGTCGTGCCAATGCGCTGGTAGGGCCGTCCGTCATACGTGAAGGGGGTCGTCTCCCCGCCACTAATCGAAACACGTAGAACAAGAACCTCCTGCCCAGAACCCAGTCGCACCCGTTCTATGTCAACTGAAGCGGGTGGCTCAAATCGCCGGATCATCTGCGCCACATCCTGCATGGTCGCGTCTGAAACTGACTGACCTACCATTTGACCATCGGGGGCGACGCCGAAGACAACGTGACCCCCTTTGCCGTTCAGAAACCCGCAGAGGGTCTCCCCAGCACGCGGCAACTGGCCAGTCGAACGCTTAAATTCAATGGTCTCGGACTCGCCAGCGAGCGCGAGCATCTGAACATCGCCCTCGGTCATCTTCATCTATCATGCCCTGATTCGAGAGAAGACTGAAATGTGCGGGACGCGCTCCAGCGATTCGTTTGCTCTCCGGGAGCCATGAGCGTATTCTGGGTTCGAGGGCTCCTTGGGGAAACGCTTTCTGGACTCGAAACCGCAGCCCAACTTGGCTGGCTTCGTTCGACTTCCAGACGGGTGCTCCCAGGAAGAAAAGTGCTAACAAATTGCTAACAGGAGATCCAGAAACAACCAGAATCAACCAAGACATCCTCGACGTAACTTGTTGACGGCTCTGAACAGCGACACCCAACCATAACGATGTGTTAAACTCATAACCCAAAGGTCGAAGGTTCAAATCCTTCCCCCGCAACCAATAAAACGTCAGGTTGCGCCGCTTCAGGCTCTCTGCAAACTCCCCTTTAACAAGCTAGGCGAATTGCCGGATCAGGAGCCGTTGCGCTGTTTCCGGACGAGGGTTCTGGGGTCGAAGAGATGTTTAGGCTCGTAGGCTTCCTTGGACCACCTGGATCCGCTCTCAAACAGTACTCCGATAAAGTAGCCCAACTCATCCCGCCGGCTGTAGCGGACCTGACCGCGGAGAGTGATGGCACCCATGGTGATCTCAACCTTGGTTTTTTCCTCGACAGCCACTTCGGATTGGAGGCAGGCGCCGGACCGCGAGATATCCTCCAAATTCACGATTTCCTGTCTGCTTTTGCCTGTCGGATCCCGCCAGGACAAGGTTACAAGGTCGGAGCATAGCAGGCGCGCTTCCGTACGTCTCTCCACCCGGAAAGAGCTACGCACAGGCTGTTGTCCTTCCATTCGAATTCGCCAAAGCAGACGGTGATTTTAGCCTAGCGGGATTCGGGGGTGTAAAGCAAGTCGCGTAACAGCTCCGCTGCGCGGATGGCGTTCCTGGAGGCTGTGCCAGACAACCCCTCACCCTCCGAGAAATCAGCGCCGGGGACGTGGCAGACATAGGCCTGGCCCGTAAAATGAAATAGGCTCCGCGCCAGCGCGACGATTTCGGCGGGACGCAGGGAGTGTGCCAGTGGACTTCGGGGAGGAGGGCCGCCTCGCGGCAGGCGTTCGATGCGGGCGGGACCGGGTTCGATGTCGGCATCGACGAAGACAACCATCCGCGCCGGTGCGATTTCTTCGGACTGTTCGGGAGCGAGTTGCAGAAGGCTGCGGGTGAGGACGCCGGGGTGCGGCTCCAACAACTCCAGCACCCGGTGGGCCGCTCCATCGTCGCGCCTGAGCGAGTTTCCGATCGCGAAGATGATCGTCTTCATATCGAACCTTGGGCCGCCGCAGCCCGCCGGGGTGTCTATCCCTGCTCAATACGCGATAGGACATCCCCCCTTGAGGATTTCAGTTCAACCACAAGCGGCATCTGTCCGATCGCGTGAGTAGAGCAGGACAGACACGGATCAAAACAGCGGATGGCCGCTTCCACGCGGTTCAACATACCCTCCGTCATCGTATTGCCGGAAACGAACCGCCGGGCCGTCTGTTCCACCGCCCTGTTGATGGCGAGATTATTCTGAGCGGTTGCGATGAGCAGGTTGGCCTTCTGAATCAAGCCGTGATCGTCCACGGTGTAGTGGTGAAAAAGCGTGCCGCGGGGGGCTTCGCAAGATCCGATTCCTTCGTTACGGTTCTGCCCTGCCCTGGCGCAAACATGCGTATCCAATAATTCGGCGTCGCTGGCGACCTCTTCGATGCGCTCGACGGCGTGCAGCATCTCGATGAGCCGCGCCATATGGTAGTGAAACGACTGGCACACCGACTCCCGAATGCGCTGCTTAAATTCTCGAAGCTCGCGGTCGGCCAGCGATGTTCCGGCCCACCTTGCGACATTCAAACGCGCCAGCGGGCCCACGCGATACATGCCGCCCGGATAACCGAGCGGTTTGTAGTAGGGGAACTTCATGAACGACCATTCCTCGCTCGCTTCCCCGAGGAAGGTGTGATAGCGCAGGGGATCCAAACCGTCGGCAACGATATTACCTTCGCCATCGACGATACGGATCAGCCCGTTGTAATACTCGAGTTCGCCTTCCCGGCTCACCGTGCCCAGAAAGAGGCTCGGGAAGTTGCCGATGTGCTCGATCTCATCGTGGAAGGTATCCATGATGGATTTCATCGTGCCCAGCGCTTTTTGCAGGGTATCGATAGCTTCGGGAACCCGGGCCAGGATTTCATCCCGGGTGTCAGCGGAAACCGCGCTCAGTACACCGCCGGGTGTGGCCCACGCCGGGTGAATCTTTTTGCCGCCCAGCAACTCGACAATGCGCTGTCCAAACTGCCGCAGGCGAATGCCACGCCGCGCCGTCTGCGGGTCTTTTTCGGCGAGTCCGAACACATTTCGATTCTCGACGGGTGAATCGAAACCAAGCAGCAGGTCCGGCGCCGAGAGGTGAAAGAAGCTGAGCGCGTGCGATTGCAATAATTGCGCGTAGTTGATGAGCCGGCGCTGCTTTTCCGCCGCCGGTGGAACCTGAACGCCCAACAGGTGATCTCCCGCCTTGGCGCTGGCGAGAATGTGGCTGACCGGACAGATGCCGCAGATTCGGGACATCAGGCCCGGCATCTCATGAAACGGGCGGCCCTGGCAGAACTTCTCGAATCCACGGAATTCCACCACATGAAACTGTGCGGAATCGACCTGTCCGGAGTCGTCCAGGTAGATGGAAATCTTCGCGTGCCCCTCAATGCGGGTCACCGGGTTGATAATGATTCGTTCCGCCATTGTTTTAACCGAATTTTCGCCCTTCCAGCGATGGTTCACGGCCCTCGATCAGCGCCGACACGAACTCGAAGATCGCATCCGCCGAAGGCGGGCACCCCTGAAGGAAATAATCCACCTTCACCACTTCATGCACCGGACGGACGCGATCGAGCAGCCTGGGGACAATGTGATTCCCTACGGGGAGGCCGATGATGACGGTCGAGTTATCGCGATAAGCCGTGTTCAAAACGTCGTCCACCCCGAAGGCGTTGCGCATCGCGGTGACATTCCCCGTTACCGCGCAGTCGCCGAACGATACCAGAATTTTGGAACGTTCGCGCACGGTGCGTATATGCTCCAGGTGTTCCGAGTTCGCCACCGCGCCCTCGACCAGCACGACGTCAACCTCCGGAAAATCTTTGTAGTCGGTGAGCGGAGATGCCTTCAGCTCCATTTTGGATGCCAGATCGAGCAGCCGCTCGTCCAGATCGAGGAACGACATATGGCATCCCGAACAGCCTCCCAGCCATACCGTCGCGAGAGTTGGTTTGGGGTTGCCGTTTACCGCACCCATTCGTGTTTCTCCCTGGCGGTCACAATGTACTTGAGGAATCTCCGGTCCTTGCGCATCTCGCTTACCATCTTGCCTTTCGCAAACAGAGCACCGGTCGGGCACACTTGCACGCACTTGCCGCACGACGTGCAGCTTTCCGACTCGCCCCAGGGTTCTCCGAGATCCGAAATCAGCAGAGAATTAGCTCCGCGTCCGGAGAAGTCCCACGTGTGCGCGCCTTCCACCTCGTCGCAAACCCGGATGCAGCGGCTGCAAAGAACGCACCGGTTATGATCCAGGCCGAAGCGTTCGTGCGACGTGTCCACCGAAAGGGCGGGAAACCGGTAACGAAGCCGGACATGGTCGATGCCGAGCGAAGCGGCCAGGTCCTGCAATTCGCACGCGCCATTCACGACACACACCGCGCAGACATGGTTTCTTTCCGCGAGCAACAGCTCGACGATCATCCGCCGGTGGGCAACCAGCCGCTCGGTATCGGTGCGTATGACCATTCCCTCTTCCACCGGAGTCATGCAGGCGGCCAGCAGCTTGCGCTGGCCTTCTACCTCCACCATGCACAGCCGGCAGGCGCCGACATCGGACACGCCTCCGACGTGGCACAGCCGCGGGATGTGGATTCCGTTGTCCCACGCCACGCTGAAAATGGTCTGGCCGGCAACACCCGTTACGGCCTTACCGTCGATTTCGAGAGTTCTGACACTCATGCCTGAACCTTCCCATTTCCGCTCA
>DASTMK010000201.1:0-4149 GCA_035714225.1 Bryobacteraceae bacterium
GTCGGCGGTCTGCCGGTTGATCTCCTTGGCTTCGCGATCGGCATCGATGAATTCGTTGAAGGTGACGTTGATACGAACTCGCGCGGGCCTTCCATCCGGGAAAAACAGGATAAACTTCTGGCTGGCGCGCGCCAGTACGCAGCGGAAGTCGAGCGAACCCCAGGAAACGCGAACCACCGGCGGCGCGTGAAGATCGCGATTGATGTTCAACAGGTCAAGCACTTTCTTCGCTTCGTCCCGTACATCCGTGTGCTTCTCGTAGGTGTCGAACAGCAGCTCCATTTCGAGCGTGCGCAGGTTTCCGTGCACAAACTGAAGCAGAGGGCCGCTCAGCCCGGGAACATTCTGCGAAGCGAAATTATTGTCCTTGTTGATGGTGTACTCTTCGGGGTTGAACATCACCTCGAACTGTTCGCCGGTCGCTTCCACCAGAATTTTCGCTTTTGCCAGGGGCATGGGCTAGGACCTCCCCGTTCGCTCGCGCCAGGCGAGGAGGCGATGATCGAGCTGGCGCAGAACGTGGTCTGTGATCTGCTCCACGTTGATTTGCGCCGGAGCGGCCGACGGGCGAAAGCGGGTGGCGTCGTCCGAAGTGCGGCCCGTCACAGGTATCGAGGCACCGCGTCCGTTGGCAGCGGCCGCCTCGACCGGTTTCATCGCAACCTGTGGGAGGATGCGCGAAGCGGGCGGCATACGGTGTTCGACGCGTCGCGTCCGCTCGATCACCCGTTGCACCGATACATGTGTGTGAAGCCCCGCAAGATAGTGCGGCAGCGGTATAGCGAAATCGTTCGCCGTTCGATGGCCGCCGCCGGAAAATCCGGTTCGTAACACACCCGGTTCGACCGTGACCGCACCGGCCGTTTGAAATCGCTGCGCGAGTACGGTGCTGTATAAATTCGTGAAGTGCAGATCGATGCGCGGAAACAGGGAAACGGTAGCTGCATCGTGATAGGAGATCGATGTGGTGGAAACTTCGCGCATGGTCTTGTGATGTACCAGCACGAGCGTTCTCAAACGCGACACGAATCGCATGGCCAGCGGCGCGCGGCGAAGCTGCGGCAACCCTCGCCGTTCGCGTATCGCGCGCGCCCAGGCGAGCCAGCGGTTGCCCTTATACCGGCGAGTGTTCGTGCTGGCGATTGATCTTTTCATTGATCGCGGAAATCTCCCGTGCCCACCTGCGCCGGTCCGCGTGCTCGAGCGCGAGCACCGCCTCCGGCTGCCAATGAAAGTGATACGCGACGAAGGCTACCTCCTCGTAGAGAGCTTCGAGGGGGTAGCCTAAAACCCCCCCGGCGCGCTTAGCTCCACCGCAAATTCGTGCTCGCATTTCGGGCACATCGCCTCTACGGTGGCGGCGCCGTTCCTGTTGATCCGGTTATAAAACTCCTGCAAATACGCCAAGTCCGCGGCGTACAGCCCTTCAATCACTTTCGGGTTCACCTGCGCCAGTGACCCCAGCCGCGTGATGACGCGCGAGAGCAGGATTACGATCAGATAAGCCTGGTTCGCCTGCACGCGCGGATCGCGCAGCGGGAGAATCTCGTCGGCGGCTGTCGCCAGCCGCATCACGCCGCTCCGGTGGAGATTGCCCTCGTTGTCGGCGTATCCGAACGGCAGCGTGAATTCGTATTCGGTCTGGAACATGGGTTATGCCCTCTCGATGCCTTCGTGGGCCAGTTCCAGCGTCTCGATGGCGACGTCGTTGTTCTTGGCGTTGAAGCTGGGCCCGGTCCACTTCATGGGCCAGGCGTTGACGAAGTTCCAGCGCGCTACTTCCTGGCCGCCGCGATCGAGCATGACAATGGACCCGTTTCTGCGCGTTGCCGCCGGATCGCCCTTGATCCATTGCATGTGCCAGTCGTACAATTCGCGGTCGTTGGTGGAACCCCACTTGAGCGTGATGTTGGAGTACTTGGTTTTCGCCGGGAGCTTCCGCATGGTGGGAATGTCTCCTCCCTCGCGGTACTCCACCACGTCAATCGAGGAATCGAAGCCACTAGCTTCGGAGAAGGCGGCCCGGGCGATGCCGTCGATCTCCACCAGAAAATCAAAACTGCCGTAAGGATCTACTCTTTGTCCGGTTTGAGGCATAGTTCACTCCTGGAAACTCTAGCTTTCGGAAATGGAAGCACCGCCGTCCCACAGGCCGATGCGAACAATGATGAATTCGGCCGGGCGCACCGGAGCGACGCCGATCTCGATGTACAGCCGTCCCAGAGCGCGCGTCGACGGCGGATTCAGAGCTTCGTCGATGCGCACGTAGAACGCTTTCTCCGCTGTCGCGCCGAACAATGCGCCGTCGCGCCAAACCCGCGTCAGAAACTCGGTGATGTTGCGTTTCAGCTTCTGCCAGAGCGGTAGGCCGTTGGGCTCGAACACCGCCCACCGTATGCCCTCTTCGATGGACTCTTCTATGTACAGCATCAGGCGGCGCACATTCACATACAGCCAGTCGGTGATGTTGGGATCGATGGTGGTTCGTGCGCCCCAAACCGTTACCTGCGCCTGCCCCGGGAAGATGCGGAGCACATCCACGCCCAGCAGATTGAGCGGCCCGTGCTGGCCGTCGCTCAACACGCGCTCCAGGCCCAGCACGCCGCGCACATCCGTATTCGCGGGCGCCTTGTGCACGCCGCGTTCTCCATCCACGCGCGCATAGATGCCGGCCATTGCTCCCGAGGGTGGAATCAGCATGGTGCGGGGAATGGGCCCGGTGCTCATGGGGTCGCGCACGGTGAGCCACGGATAATACAGCGCGGCGAAGCCGCGGTCGGACCGGACCTGGAGCACATGCTCTTCCACGCTTCCCGGTCCGCTGGGAGGCGCGCCCAGCCGCGAGTCGAGGATCGCAAAACGGTCGCGCTTCAACAGGCAGTGATTGATGAGAGCGAGTTGAATGGTGAGCGCTTCGGGGTGGGCGGCTGCATCCGGAATCGCAAGAATGTTCACGTCGTCGATGTCGCGCAACGCGTTGATGCCCGTCTGGAATCCCGCTGACGTCAGGCTTCCCGGATCGTCGTTCACGCCTGTCACCGCCGCGGCCACATCTCCCGCCACGGCAGGAATGAGGTTTTCCGGAATGCCGGCGGTGGGCGGCGTGGAGGGTGGCAGCACGTCCACCCAACCGGAGCTCACCGCGGTGAAGACGTAGTTCGGATGCGACGGGCTCAGCGAGAGATTATCGAACGTTTCCGCTGGACCCGAAGGCGGCGTCACGATCAGGCGAAACTCTTCAGAGATCAGAACCGGCGCGGTGGCCGCTGCCAGGTTATATCTGGTTGCACGCGCGGGCGTGGGCGCCACGGTCACGAAGCCGCCCGCATCCACGGTTTGCACCAGCACGTACTCGTTTACCGTTGTTCCGGGATTGTCGGCATCGTCCCCGCTGATCTGCGCCACGGTCCCTGGAAAGATACCGGTAGTGGCCGCAAGGCGGAACGTGGTCTGCTCCGGAAGGATGCTGGCGATCCGGATGTTTTCACTCGCGGCAAGCCCTGCGATGGTGTTGCTCAGCGTAATGTTGTTGCCCTGGATCTGCGTGATGGTGGCGCGATTCCCGAAGTTTTCCGTGCCGCCGGATTCCGTTACCACATCCCCCACGCGAAAATTGCTTGCGTCATTCACGGTGAGGTTGATGCCGTTCACCGCCGTCACATTCGCCGTGGCCGTGGCAACGGAAACACCTGTCGCACTGGTGGCGCTGGCGGCCTGCACCTGTATGGTGATGTTGTTCCCACTCAGCCCTTCCTGCCTGGCCTGAAGGCGAAAAGCGGTCTCGGCGGTGGGCGTATTTCCGTTGACGATGTCCCAGGCGGCTGCCCGAGCCGTGCCCACTCGCACGATGTAAGCCTGCTTGCCGCCGTTCTCATAGAACCCGCGGACGCCGTGCGCCAGGTAGAAGACGCGCGGCGTCACGATATAAGGGTTGATGGTGCCATCCGCCTGCGGCTGCCCATAGAGTTGCAGAAACTCGTCGAAGCTGCTGATGCGCCGCGCCTGGTTGATGGGGCCGGCAAGCGCGGGCCCGATGAAAGCGGCCGTGCTGGTGCCGACTCCGGCGATCACCCCCGGGCTGGTCACTTCGTCGATATATACGCCTGGTACATCAAGAATCGGCATAACCTGTTCGCTCCTGTTCTAAGT
>DASTMK010000202.1:0-13463 GCA_035714225.1 Bryobacteraceae bacterium
CGCCGCTGCTGTTTTCATTGGCACGCTCATTGTCTCCTCCATTGAAATCGGTTCAGTCAGTACAACAGACGCAGTTCGAGGGCCAAAAGATTTGGAAAATTCGTAAAGATTCTTAAACTCGCAAGTGTAGGAAGAACATCAGCGGCGGCGTACGATCAGCGGACCGGGTGACGGTAAATTGTCATTGGCTACTGACAAAATTTCCCACGCGGCTATTGGCCGCGCACCCGGACGTGCAGGTGTCCGATGGCCCTTTCTCCCCGCTCATTCGCCCGCTCTACCCGGACGATATAGTCGCCGGGGTTCTTGTAGGCATGCCGGGTAAAGGCGTATCCCTTGGGGGATGCGGGTTCCGCACAGCCATCGGACTTCACCACGACGGGAGCGCTGCCGTCGCCGAATCTCCACGTTTCCTGGCCATGCGTGGTGCGGCAGGTCCGGACGGTGAACGTCAGGCTCTGGCCCGGACGCACATCCAATGCTGGTCCATACGCCGCATGGATCGTGGGAGGCAGCCGGTCTGCCCGTTCATTCTCCGGTTTGCCCACAATCTGCACAACGGCAAAATCGTAGGCGACGTGTCCCGCCGCATCGGTGATTTTCAGGATTTCGCTATAGGTGCCTGGTTTTGCGTAAACCCGCTTTACCTGCGAGCCTTCTGCGCGGCTGCCATCCGTAAAGGTCCACTCGTAGAGCTCGATCTTTCCGGACCGGCTCCAGGAAGAACCGCCGTCCAGAACGACTTCTTCCCCAGCCCAGGCAAGTGAGTGCGGCCGGGCGACGGCAACGAGATCGGGCGAATACTGCCTTTGATAAGCCTCCCAAAGAAAGGCGTACCCTTCCTGAATGCCAGGTTTTCCAGAGGGCTGGAGGGAGCGGATTTCATAATGCAGATGAGACCAGCAACCGGCATGGCCCTCCTTGCCGATGACGCCAATATTCTGCCCCATCCTGATTCGCTCGCCGAGAGTAACCCCAGGATCGATCCGCGCGAGATGAAAGTACCAGTGGAACCATCCCCGCTCGTCAAGCACGATAACGCCGTCGTAGTTGATTTCGATGTAAGGGCTGTCTTTATAGGCGGGCAGTACGTCATTGCCTCGGACTACCACCAGGCCGCCGGTAGCCGAGATCACGGGAGTGAGTCCTTCGACGCCGCCGATGTCGAGCCCGTAATGGTAGTAGACCTTTTTTCTGGCCGGCTCCTCCGAGCCGTCGACAAAGGACGGCTCATTCGACATCTGCGTGTCGCTGGCAAACCAGCGTTGTTGCACAGGGTAGACATATGTGCCCGGACGCAGCAGCGGTGAGTCCGCGGGCCAAAGCCGGAGCCGTGCGTCTTTGTCGAGTCCCCAGGGGTTTGTACGGGCGTTGTCGAGGTATCCTTTCGTGACGGGACAGTCGATCTGCACGCCGCCCACGGTGAGCGGCAACCGGTAGTTGCCGCAGTTAAGCATTGTTTCGCGGCCGTTCACCTCTACGCGGACGCGCGCCGAGCGTACCGCCTGCCGGACGTTATCGCGGACCTCATCGCGGGCGATCAGTCTGACGCTGGCCGCCGTCCCGTCAGGAAAACGCACCTCCCGGTTTTCTCCAACGTTGAGGTCGACGGCCCGGAAAAGGGGATCTTCAGGGTCTGCCGGAGCACCGGATAACGGCGCCACGAGACAGCACGCACAAACCGAGAGCGCGAGGGACAAACGGACCTGGGTATTGGCAGCCACGCATCCAGTGTAGGTCGAAGCCAGGACGCGAGGAACCCTTAGCGCAGAGCTCCGAAGGGGACGTCTACGATGGTTGCGACTTCGACCGGTATACCGTCCAGGAACGTGGGTTGGTATTGCCATGTCCGGACCGCTTTTTCAGCCACCGCGGCCGGCTTCGGCGAACCGCGCAGTACATAGAGATCGCGTATCCGTCCATCAGTTCCAATCAGCACGGCGAGCCTGACGGTACCGGTCTCACCGGCCGGGTTGTCCGGCCGGGGTGAATATGCCAGTTTGGATCGCATGGCCCTGCTTCCGATGCGGATCCGCCGCTCCCCAGTGGCAGCGAAACCCGGATGGGGGTTCCCGTCGAAGGCTGGTTCCTCATGCGATAGTTCGAGTGTAACGTTACCGGTTGCGGGATCGCTTCGCCATGAATAGGTCATCGAGGGGTCGATCTCTCCCGCCGCGATGGTGAGCGAGCGCCTGGAACCTTCAGTGAACGGCTGTCGTTGAAACGGTGCAAGGCGTTTTCTGAGCTGTGAGCGGGCCGGCTCAGACAGACGGTCCAATAGAATGCGCTCCAGCACCGGCGGCGGATGCTGTAAACGCGATGTATATTCCCTCTGTAACTCATGATCGAGGCCTGCGAATTCGAATGTGTGTCCGTCTGGATACCGCCAGATTTCACGGTAAATCGTCACTTCCATCTCATGCGGCGGACCGTTCTCAATGTAAACGCGCCCTCGTGCTGTTTCGCTGCCCGGGCGTGAGCCGGAAAAATGCTGATTCGCATGCCGGATCCGCCGCGCGTGTTCCTCTGCCGCTTCGTTCACCGGCGTGGAGGGATCCGGGTCCCGGAGCGCTTCCGCGGGGTGGGGAGGCGATGATCCCTGGCCGCCCGGTGCGAGCATGGCGATAACCGCCACCGGAGTAGTGAGAAGGATCAGCAGTAATCCCATCGCGAAGGCTGCCGGTGCCGGGTGAAACTTACGTTCAGCGCCGGGTTGGAACAATCGTTCGATCCGCGATTTCAGATTGCCCGCGGTTGCCGCTATAGTGAACGCCTGACGCCGTTCTTCGAGCCCCAGCAGCGCGCGCGAGTAAAGCACGCGATCTCCGCAAACGGCGACGGCAATCGCATCGCAGCACATTTCCCGTTCCTGCCGGATGCGCGCGGAAAGCCACCACACTGCCGGGTGATAAAACAGCAATGCCTCAACCGCCGCCTGCAAACAGTTAACGATGTGGTCGAAGCGCCGGATGTGGGCCAGTTCGTGCGCGAGGATGGCCTCGATATGGCTGGGAGGAATGCCGCTCAACATGCTGGCCGGAAGCATCAGGACAGGACGAATGACTCCGAAGACGCAGGGAACGCCGACTCGCGCGGATTGGAAGACGCGCACGGCCCGGCGGATTCCGATGCGGTGGGACAGCGCGGCGGTTTTGGCGCGCAGATCCGCGGAAACGATGCTCCTGTGGGTGGAGAACCGCCAGGCCGCAAGCAGCCAACCGCCAATCGCCCGCAGGCTGAAAACCGATACGCCTGCCAGCCACAGCACCAGGACCAAGGAAAGCCACGGCTGGTCCGGTTTCATCTCCAGCGCCAGGCCGGAAAACGCCTGCGTCTCGAAGGGCTCCAGGCTGCCGGATGGCACAAAAGCAGGTGTTTCCCTCAATAAAAGAAAGCAGGTAATCGCCGGCAACAACAGCATGGACAGCAGAAACAGGCATGCTGTCCAATAGCGAAATTCAGGGCTTCGCGCCCTCAGAATCCGGAGGGCAGCCGCGGCGGCCACGGCCAGGGCCGTGCCCTGCCATAAGAAATGCAGCAGGGCGAGGGCGGCCGCTTCCGTGTACGGGAACGCCTGCATATCCGTCATGACTTGCTCCTGTGCTCGATGTCGTCCAGCATCCGCCGGATCTCTTCCACCTCTTGTTTCGTTGCGCTGCGCCCGGAAAGCGCGCGCAGGACGAGTTGCGAAGCCGATCCGCCAAATACCCGGTCGAGGAGATCGTGAACGATCTGCCGCTGCGTCTGTTCCTGTTTCACGGCGGGGTGGTAGACATGCGCCCGGTCGCGCTCATCCCGGATGAGCAGGCCTTTCCCGGCCATGATCTGCATCAGTTTCAGGGTGGTGGTATATCCAACCGCCTGGCTGTTTGCGAGTCCGGCATGGACCTCCCGTACGGTGGACGCGCCGGTTCTCCAGAGGACTGCCAGGATCTCCAGTTCAGCCGCCGTCGGCTTTGGCAGGGGCGCCTGCTTTTTCCTCATGAAGCCAGCATATATGAAGGTCTTCGTATATGTCAACGAAATCTTTCGTACTATTTTTAAACACGACGTCCTAAATGTTTGCGCGACGATTTGCTTTTCTGTTTAGCAGGCTTGAGGCGGGGAATTGCCGCTCAGTCGCCGGCGGCTGGCGCGGTTGCCGCTTGTTCGACGTGGCGCTTTCTCGCGATCCAGGCCTTGGCGTCTTCCACCATCGCGTAGCCTACCGGTACCACTACGAGTGTCAGCAGCAGGCAGAGCGTCTGCCCGCCGATGATCGTGACGGCGATGGCAGAGCGCTGCGACGCGCCCGCGCCGATGCCGATGGCTGTTGGGATCAGACCCGCAATAATCGAAAATGTTGTCATGAGGATGGGCCGCAGCCGGATGCGATTGGCTTCGAGAATCGCTTCGTGCAAGGGACGTCCCTGGTCGCGAAGCCGGTTCATGTAGTCGATCTGCAGAATACCGTTTTTCTTAACGATACCAAGCAACAGCAGCACACCGAGCGCGCTGAAGAGGTTCAGGCTTCTACCGGTGCCGATCAGCGAAATGAGCGCGAATGGAATGGACAGAGGCAGCGTCAGCAGAATGATGAAGGGGTGAGCCAGGCTCTCAAACTGCGCTGCCAGCACCATGTACATGAAGATCGACGCGAGGGCGAAGGCGAGAATCATGTTCAGCGTCGTCTCTTCCAGAATTTTCACCTGCCCGGAGAAAGTCAGGCGGTATCCTGGCGGCAAACCAACCTCGTTGATGATCCTCTGTGTGACCGCGGCGCCTTCACCGAGCGTGTGCCCGGGGGCGATATTACCGTAGATGCCGATCGCAAACTGGCGGGCAAACCGGTCGATACGGCTGGGGCCGAGCCCACGCTCGAGCGTTGCAACCGAGTCCAGGCGGATCAGCCCCAAACGCGACGAGGGAACGAGCAGGCGGCTTAACACCGCAGGGTCGTCACGCTGCCCCGGCAGAAGGCGCATCGTAACAGGGTACTGTTCGGACTCCTCCTTGTAAGTGGAGATTTCGTCTTCGCCGGACATCAGGAGCCTTACGGCATTGGCGACATCGGAGACGCGCACTCCCAGATCGGAAGCCAATTGTCTGTCGATTTTCACCTGCAGCTCGGGGTTGTTCAAGTTGAGGTTAACCTTGATATCGGCCAGTTCAGGCTGTGTAGTCAGCTTGACGTTGACTTCTTTGGCGATCTCCACCAGTTTGTCCATGTCGGGACCGAGCAGCATGGCGCGGATCGGCGAGAACGTATCGCGCCCTCCCAGCACGTTCGGGAAGGACACCCTTGGCCTGGCATAGGGGTAATCTCTCAGAACCGCTCTCACCTGCTGTCCCATGACCTGAATGTCGTCCCGTTCGCCCTGCGGTTCCAGCAGCACCGTGATGAAAGACATGGTCACGCGGTTCAGAAATGACGATGTGTTCGGCACAACCGCGCGAATGCCGGGGATCTGTTGAATCCGCTTGGCAATTTCGAGCGTCAGTTTCTCCGTCGCCTCAATCGACGATCCCTCCGGCAGTTCGAGATGAACCGACAGCTCACTCTGGTCGTCCTGCGGCATCCAGTCGCGGCCGATAAAGCGCGCCAGGACAAAGGTGGAGGCAAAGGTGAGAATCGCGACACCCACCACCACCCACCGGTGTGTCAAAGACCAGTCGAGCAAACGCACATACTTCCTGTCGAAAAACCCGTGCTTATGACCGTGCCCGCCTTCGTGGCCACCCCTTTTCGCCGGATCCCTGCGCTTCAGCAACCGCGAACTCAGCGATGGCGTAAGTGTGAAAGCCACCAGCATCGATACCAGAATCGAAATGGCCATTGTCCATCCGAACTGGTTCATGTAACGGCGTGCGTAACCCGTCATGAAAGCGATGGGGACGAAGATAATGACCAGCGACAACGTTGTCGCCATCACCGCCAGCGCAATCTCCCTGGTGGCCTTGACGGCCGCTTCCATCGGTGGAAGCGCGTGCTCCTCGATATGCCGGTAAATATTTTCGAGCACAATAATCGCGTCGTCGATGACAATGCCTACCGCCAGCGTCAGCCCCAGCAAAGTCATGGAGTTCAACGTGAAATCCAGGGCGCGCATAAACGTGAAGGTCGCAATGATGGACGTGGGAATTGCGATGGAACTGATCAGAACCGTCCGCCAGTCGCGAATAAACAGCCAGACGATGAAGGAGGCAAGCAGGCTGCCGAGCAGAAGGTGTTCTTCCAGTGCGGCTACCGAATTTTTAATATAGGTGGCCTGTTCCTTCACTACGTTGATGGACACGCCGCTCGGAAGCTGGTCTTTGATTTCTTCCAGCCGGTGCTGAATTCCGTCCACAACCTTCACGGTGTTCATGCCGACTTGCCGGCGGACCTCCAGGACGACGGCGGGCGTGCCCTGGTAGAAGCCAAAGGTGCGCTTTTCCGCCATCCCGTCTTCCACATGGCCTATGTCCCGGATGCGAATCGGCGCACCGCCGACGTTTTTGACGATGATGTTGTTAAAGTCGGCGACGTGCTCCACGCGCCCCATGGTGCGCACACCCACTTCGGTGGGACCACGAACGATACGGCCGCCGGGTGCTTCGATGTTCTCCGTACGGATTGCGTTCTCTACATCTTGAGCCGTGAACTGGTAACCGCTCAGTTTGTTGATGTCGAGATAAACGTTGATCTGCCGGAGTTGTCCTCCGTTGATGTCGACACCGCCCACGCCATCCACGGTCTCGATGGCGCGCCGGATCTGCTTATCCGCGATCTCCGTCAGTTCCCGCACGGGCCGGTCGCCGCTGACGGCGAGTGTGATGACAGGGTCCGAATCGGGATCGGACTTCGCCACCACCGGAGGAAGGATATTCGGTGGCAGGTTGCGAACCGCGGCGCTGACTTTTTCGCGAACGTCCTCCACCGCTTCCCCGATGTCGCGTTCCAGCACAAAGGTGACGACGATGTTTGCATTCCCTTCGGAGACGATGGCCCGCATTTCGTCGATGCCGCTGATGGCGGCGATCGATTCCTCGAGCGGCAGCACCACCTGCGAGGTCATCTCCTCGGGGCTCGCACCGGGCAGACGCATCCTGACATACACTGTTGCGGCGTCGCTTTTGGGGAACAGGTCGACACCGAGTTGCAGGAAGCTGAAGACCCCCATGACGACCAGGAACATGATCAGCATGAAGGCGAACACCGGCCGGTTTACGCAGATCTCGGATAAACGCACAAAAAGCCTTTCGAACTAGATACAACGATTGTAGCGCCGCGGAGGTTACAGGGCCGGCACCGTAGAATGCCGCCGACGCGCGCGGCTTCGCTTCCGAGCCGCGAGCGCGAGGGAGTCGGACTATTCAATCCGCAGGGCCACCAGAGGGTCGAGGGATGCAGCCCGCCGTGCAGGCAAAAGGCAGGCGAAAACCCCCACCGTAAATAGGATGACGCCGGCGCTGGCCAGTGTCGCTGGATCTGACGGCTCAAGAGCGAATAGCAGGCTCCTGATCAACCGGCTTGCCACGAGCGCGCACGCCGCCCCCAGAAGGCCGCCAATCGCGAAAAGCGTCAGGGTCTCCTTCATCACCAGCCATAGCACGTCTTTACGCTGCGCACCCATTGCGATACGCACGCCAATCTCGGGCATTCTGCGCGTCACCCGATATGCCACGATACCGTAGATCCCGATCGCCGCCAGAGCTAGAGCCAGCGCCGCGAAAAAGGCAGCCAGCGTGGCGAACATGCGATCCTGGCGTAGTTGACTACGGACCACCTGCGGGAGTGTTCTGATTTCGGATACCAGTGATTCACCATCGATCGCCAGGATTTTACGCCGGATTGAAGGCACCAGAGCGTCCGGTCCTGCCGCCGTGCGCACATGCACGGCCATCAGGTTCCGCGGCTCCTGCTGAAGAAGAGGGTAGAAGGCCATGGGCCGCATAGGTTCGCGTACGGCACCGTACTTGGCGTCGCCCACAACGCCGACTATTTCGTAGCGGCCACTCGAATCTCGCCCGCGATCACCGAAACGCTTTCCGATGGGATTCTCGTTGGGCAAGTACCGGCGTGCAAATGTCTGGTTGACCACCGCAACCAGCGGCGATCCCTTGCGGTCGTGCTCTCCGAACCCGCGACCGATCAGTACGGGAATTCCCACCGTCGCAAAAAATCCCGGACTCACGATATTGTGCGAGATCTTTGCATCCTGCGCCGGTTGCCCCGCCCGATCGATCCAGACCGTTTGGTTCCATCCACCGCTACCAAAGGCGACGCTGCCGGCGAGTGCCACGCTGCGCACCCCCGGCACTGCCGACACCTGCTCCCCGAACCGCGTCCAGAATTGCTGATGCTCCTGCGGTGCCTTTCCCGGAGCCCGTACCTCCGTCATCAACAGGTTGCTGCGGACCAGGCCGAGGTCGGCCATTCCGAGATTCCGTAAGCTCCGCGCAAACAGCCCGGCACCCATCAGCAGCACCATGGAAAGCGCTACTTGGAGCGGCAGCAGCGTCCTCGCGAGCGGGATGCGCGCTGGGCCACGCTCGTTTGCATCCCCGCGGATGGCGCCAATCAGGTTGGGATGGGTGGCACGCAAGGCGGGCATGAGTCCGAACAGCACACAGGTCGTTACCGACAATGCCAACCCGAAGCACAGCACGCGATAGTCGAGCCGGAAATCGAGCGCTACCGATTGCGGATCGCGGACCAGAAATCCCAGCAGCAGGCGATGTCCCCACGCTGCCACCACTAGACCGATCGCGCCACCCGCCAGCGACAGCAGGAGATTTTCCGTCAGTAGCTGACGGACCAGGCGAAAGCGCCCGGCACCGATCCCGAGCCGGATCCCGATCTCGCGCGTACGGTTGGCCGACCGCGCCATTAGCAAGTTGGCGAGGTTCACACAGGCAATGAGCAGCACGAGTACGGTGAGCCCCATCAGGACCTTCAGCGTAGCCTTGCCCTTCCAGTACGTCCATTCGAGGTCCACCGTACCACTCGTGGCACTCCGGATCAGTAGTTTCTGCGAAAGGAAGGCCTTCCGGTCGCGCTCCGGCCACCGTTCGATTTCGCCGGTAAGGGACTCGAGTGCTTGACCGAAGAGTGGCTCCAGTACGGTCTGGGCTTGAGAAACCGAGACACCTGGTTTCAGATGTCCAAGCACCCAGACTTCGGCCTGCGGACGCACCCCCGCCGGGATTGGAAGCCACAAGTCCGGAATCTCTGAGCGATCAACCCCAAAGAAAGCTGGTGGCATTACGCCCACTACGGTGAATGGTTCGCCGTTCACACGGACGGTGCGCCCCAAGATTGATGGATCCGCGCCGAAGCGGCGGCTCCAGAAGCCATGACTGAGTACCGCCACGGAATGCCGGTCGTCCGACGGACCCATTGAGCGACCCATCAGGGCATTCACTCCCAGAGCGGGAAAGAACGAGCCCGAAACCAGGTGCGCCTGCGCCCGCTCCGCGCCTGCGCCGGCATTCACCACCGCCTGTGACGGGGAGATCGTAAAAACGTCCTCCAGCACCTCCTGGTCCCGCTGAAAATAGGAGAACACCGGGTAGGGGAGATTCGTCATCATGGCGGACGGGCTCGCACGGATAAACTCCACCAGTTGTTGCGGATTTTTCACCGGCAGTTCCCGCATCAGCATAACGTCCATCAGGCTGAACAGTGCCGTGTTTGCCCCAATGCCTAGCGCGAGCGAGATGATCGCAACGGCACTGAACACTGGCGCTTTCGCGAGTGTCCGCAGGCCATAGCGAACGTCCTGCCAGAGAGCTTCAATTGTGGAGAAAGTCCATAGCTCACGGCATGTCTCGCGCACCCGCGTGCGATTTCCGAATTGCCGTTCTGCCGCTGCCTGGGCAGCTTTCGGCGGCATCCCTTCCGCCGTGAATTTTTGCGCCCGCATTACCGTGTGGAGCCGAAGTTCTTCTTCGAGATCGCGATCCAGCCGGCGGCGATACATCAAGGCCTTCAAGCGAAGCCATGCAGTCCTGAACGGTTGTATCACGGTCTTCTCCTCTAGGCGCTGTTCATGACCATCGAAATCGCCGCTGTCATTCGGCTCCAGCGGTCCGCCTCCGCGGCCAGTTGCTTCCGCCCGGCAGCGGTGAGCCGATAGTACTTGGCGCGGCGGTTGTTTTCCGAAACACCCCACTCCGACGCCAGGAGACCTCGTATTTCCAGACGATGCAGTGCGGGATAAAGTGCACCTTCTTCGACACGAAGCACCTCATTCGAGGTCGCCTGGATGAACTCGGCAATGGCGTAGCCATGCGCGGCTCCTCGAGTGAGTGTCTTTAGGACGAGCATGTCCAGTGTGCCTTGGACGAGATCTCCCGGCTTGTCCTGTGCTCCCATAAACCGTTTATGGATATGTTAGCCCAACCGCGAGATAAACACAATAAGGATCTGATTTTCTTTAATAATCTACGGTCCCCGGCTGGAATTTCGGACCTGGTGGTATTCTGAGACCGTTATGGGTAGGCTGTTCGGGCTCTTTCTGTTGGTTTCGGTTTCCTATGGACAGTATGCGAACTTGCGAACGACCGACGATGGGGCGATTCTCTACTTCTCCTCCTCCCTGGCAATGCGCGGCACTTCCCAATTTGATCATCCAAAACTGTTCGCGATCGACTCGGGAGGTTTGCGGCTCGAGGCTCAGCGCGAGCTTCAGGGTCCGGCGGTTGGCACCCCCTACGGGCTAACGAACTATTACCGGCTGAACAGCGTCGAGGTCAGTGGCGATGGAATGGTGCGGGCCATCGTGAGTGGACGGGTCTGTTCTTACGGGGGCAGTAGTTGTTTTGGGATCCCACCGAAAATACAGACGGAAATCACTGGGATTCCAGGAAAGGCGGCTGTTACGCTGACCGGGCAGGCCCGACTGAGCCGCAATGGCCGCTATGCCGTGGTTTGCTGCGACGGATCGATGGTATCTCAGGCTCGACTGGTTGATTTGTACACCGGCGAGGAAGTGGTGCTGGAACGCGACTCTTACCTCGGCTTCTACACGTCCCAGCCCGCCGGGCGTATGGTAACGCCGGACGGCCGGGCGGTTTTCCGTGGCGGAGGCGGAATCGTTCTCGGGGGTCTGGCCGGCAGTGAAGCGATCATTACTTCGGAATCGCCGGGGCAGATCTTCGTCGATGATTCCGGGCTCTTTGCTGCTTACGATACCCATACGCCGCTAGTTACCATTACACGAAACAGACTGTGGCGCGTGGATCTCGGGACGGGGAAGGAAACGCGCCTGGCCGAGGGATTGAATTTGCGGCTGGCGGGCATGAGCAACGACGGTCTGCTGGTGCTATTTCTGATGGACATCGGCGGCACTCCTCAGTTGTTCGTTTCCAATGAGCGAGGCGAAATCCGGCAATTGACAACCGATACGGCCGGAATCCCGGAAACGGTTCTGTCGGGCGATGGCACGGTGGTATATGCCGGGACTTATAGCGGCAGGCTCCTTAGGATCGACGTCGAAACCGGGCTTACGCGCGAACTGGTAGGACGCGCGGTTGTGCTCGACGACCCGAGTCTCAGTTCATCATCCGCGTCGATCGCAGGGTCCGCGTACTGCGTCTCGGGTTTCGGGTTGGCCGATACCGCGAGCTTCACCTTCCCTCCGCTGCCGCGCAAGTGGAACGGTCTGGAGATCCTTCTGGACGGCGAACCGGTGCCATTGCAGTCCGTCACGCCTACGCAGGCCTGTTTTCAGATTCCGTGGGACACCGGTGTAGGAGACCACAAGTTCTCCGTTTCCACCGAAATCTCTTCCGCCTTCGAGAGTGTTGTTGAAGGCACCCTTCGCCTCTATCACGAGGTCATGCCGTACTTTGTGTTTTCCGGAGACACAGGCAGTCAAACGTTCCGGCAGTTCGCGGCCGCCGGACATGAAGATTTTCGCGGACGGGTCACGCCCCACGATCCCGCACGGCCCGGTGAGATCGTACATTTCTACATGACGGGACTCGGGCCGGTGATACCCGCCATCGGGAACGGAATCGCCGGCCCGGCAAACCCACCGTCCCGCACTCAAGCTCAGTTGTCTTGCAGGATGGTGGGTTCGCCAGCCGAGCCAACTCCGGCGGAAGTTCTCTTCTCGGGTTTGGCTCCCGGATTCGTGGGTTATTACCAGGTATCGATACGTCTGCCGAGCCAGTTCCCTTTTTCCGACTTTGGCCAGGGCGAGGTGAATGCAACGATTGCCTGCTCGGTTGACGGTATCCGATCGGCGGCCGTAGCCGCGATCCCGGTCAAACCGGACGCTATTTAGGGATCGTCAACTGCTGCCCGGGTTTGATCTTATCCGGATCCGATAGTTTATCGCGATTGGCCTCGAAAATGCGCATGTAAGCATTCGCGTCACCGTAGAATTGCTTGCTGATTTTCGACAACGAGTCGCCGGCTTGCACGGTGTAGGTTTGCGCAGCAGCCTGCGTCTGTCCGGCCGCAGCCGCCTGTCCGGCCTGCTGCTCCACCCGCAGATCGCAGGTGAGGTCGGAATAAGACGGGTCGACCAGCTTAATCTGGTCCCATACCTTGTTTTTGGCATCTTCACTGGGCGCGACGCCCCTTATTAACAGCTTATTGTTCTCAACATGAACGTTCTCCAACCGGACGCCTTGCTGCTCGATCACCCGTAACGCCGATCCGTATTTTTCCTTGAGTTGCTGCGTGCGTTGTTGTTTGTCGTCTGCCATGGTTTTTCCTGGAGATGGTTTTTCCTGGAGATGGTTTCTCCTGAGGTTGGACGCAGAATTGCCCACTTCTGAGCAGGAAATGAGTCCTGAAACCGCACGGCCCGGTAAATCGCCGTCTTGTCCTTTCAGCGATTAAATCACACCATTTAATGGATTTCCATTCATTTCATAGGGTTACTGGCTGAAACTGCGTGTTGAGCTATATCCGGACGTTCTACGGGCGCTCGCCGATTTGAGGTGTCCGTCGAAGCCGGAGCCGCCGGCAGGAAATTGTTTCGGGCCGGGGCAAATTGCGCTGGGTTCTGGGCACCCGGCCGTCTGGAGTCAATAATTCGTTGTCACTCGGGAGGGAGCAATATGAGCACTCAGCCAATTCATGGAAATCCTGCGCCGGACCTCGTTCAAATCCGGAGTTCGATTGAAGATATCATCCATCAACGACTGGCGGAGGAGCGGGCACGGCTGGAACGTGAGGCCGGACTGGCGAACCATGGCGTCCACCATTTCAAACGGCCCGTGGAACGCACATTCACGAAGAGCGAGCGGGGACGTACGACGCTGCTGTTCGGCGGCCTGACCTGGAAACACGAAAAGCTGGTTCACGGGGCGCTGGAAGGCCTCGGCTACCTGGCGGAGACGATTCCCACGCCGAACGTCGCCGCATTCCAACTGGGTAAGGAATACGGCAACAACGGCCAGTGCAACCCCACCTATTTCACGGTCGGAAATTTAGTCCAGTATCTTCAGCAGCTCGAAGAGCAAGGCGTTCCCAAGCAGGAAAT
>DASTMK010000203.1:0-7953 GCA_035714225.1 Bryobacteraceae bacterium
GGTTGCGATGCATAAGAGTAAAGTAAGTCGAAGCGAACGCATTGCTGAAACCAGCCGGAAGATGATTCACAGTGCCTGCAGCGTGAATCAAATTACAATAATACGGGGCCTCCGGAAAGCTGCAAACGTGGCCCACTGCCGGCACGTTAATCAGGCATTACGTTGTCCGCCTCAAAGCTTCGACGAGATCAACATTTGCAGGATCGTTTGATAGGCTAGCATTCCCACGTTCCGATTCGGCTCCTGATCGATGTTGGCGTTCTTGTGCGCCACCACGAGATCGAAGCTTGGAATGACAGTGATGTATTGCCCGTCGGTTCCAAACGCCGAGTAGGACCCGGTGAACGGAGTCCAGTTCGCGGACGCTGTTCCGATCGGCGCATCCCACACCCACCACATTGCACCGTAGCCCCACCGTGAGACTGTGCCGCCCATCTCGCGTTGAACCGGCCGGGGCCACACTTCGGAAGCAGGTGTATACAGCGTGGTCAGGTACTCCACCCAGTTCTTTGGCAGCACGTTCTTACCGTTCCACCGCCCCTGTGCCTCGCCATCAGAAGCCCAAGACGTGCCATATCGCGCGTGGAGAGATACATCGCATATTCTGGGTGAACGGAAAGCTTCTTCTGGGGCATCACCTGAATTTTTTTCTGCTTGGCCGTGTCGTAATCCTGCATTCCAATCGGCTGCGCCAGATCCGTCTTCAGCGCTTCATAGATTCCCTTACCCGCTATCTTCTCGAACGCTGTGCCCGCCGCGTTGAAGTCCCAGTTGTTGTACACGAACTGCGTGCCTGGAGCGATGCTTCCTTTGCGCGGGCTGTCGCGATCGGCGGTGCGCCAGTAAATGCCGGAGCGGGCCATCAGCAGATCCTGCAGCGTGGCCCGCTTTTCGATCTGCTCGAAAGACTCCAGGTCTTCGAGCCGCAGATCCTCCACCGTAGCGTGCAACATCCTCGGGTCTTTTGCGATGTATTTGCCGAACAGCATGCCCAGCACGCTCTTGCGCACCGACGCGACCTTGCTTATCTCCACCACGTTGCCATACTCGAAGAGCACACGCCCGCCAACAACCACCATCATGCTTGTGGTGTCGTGCGTCTTCAGCCAGGCACGCAAGAGATCAAGCCGCTCCCTCGAATAGCCCGCGGCCTCGGGACTTGCCATTCTTTCCCATTCAGTTGCCGGATAGGTGGACCCGGCTGGGGGCGTGTATTCGGACGGTCGCGTGAAGACCAGACTGGGCTCCTGACCCAGGGCCGCAACCGCAACCAATGCGGCGGTGCATATGTGCAAGCGCAACATGGACCGATGATACACCGGGCAGCGCGCGCTGCCGGCACGTCTTGCCAGGTTGTCATGCCATGAAGCTTCGCGTGGACTTCCAACCTCGTTCGAGTAGCCGTGCGATGACACCGAAGCGCCCCACGCGCACGTAAACCGCTTAAGGCTTTGCGCAATACTCTGTATGAAGATGTTGCACGAATAGTTCTCACCATTTCCATGCCAGAGTTGCGTAAAACCCATAAACCGGCGCTTACGATCCTGCTCCTGCTGTTGCCGGTCTCTTTGGCCGCGCAGGCACCTTGGCCTCCTCTGGAGCGGGACCACAAACCTTGGACACGATGGTGGTGGCACGGAAGCGCCGTCGATCGCGAGAACCTCACCGCCGAGTTAGAGCGATTGGCCGCCGCAGGATTCGGTGGTGTAGAGATCACCACTATCTACGGTGTGAAGGGCACCGAGGCGCGAGTGCTTCCTTATCTTTCGCCCGCATGGACAGAGATGTTCCGCTTCGCAGCGGAGGAAGTCGCCCGGCTTGGCCTGGGCGTAGACATGCCGCCCGGGAGCGGGTGGCGAACCGGCGGCCCCTGGGTTCGCAAGGAACACGCGAACACCTCGGTGAAAATATCACGGTTGCAGGCGGCACCGGACAAACCGGTCACGGTGGACGCAGGTAAGCGCCTGATCGACGCCGTTATCGCATATCCCGAACGCGGTGAACCGCTGGACTTAACCAGCCGCCTGGCCGAAGGAAAGTTGCGCTGGGCCGCGCCTGATGGGCAATGGACGGTGTATGTAGTTGAGCGGGTGCCGTCAGGCGATAGCGTCAAACGCCCGGCGCCGGGCGGGGAAGGCGATGCCATCGACGTGTATTCTCCGGCTGCCTTCGCGGCGTTTTTTGAAGCATTCGAACAGCGGCTCGCCCCGGCCGAACGGCGGAAGGTCCGCTCATGGTTTCACGATTCCTTCGAATACCGCGGCGACTGGTCGCCCGTCTTCCTCGACGAGTTTCAGAAGCGGCGGGGCTACGATCTGAAGCGGGAGATTCGAGCGCTCGTGGGCGATGAGTCGCCGGAACGCTCGGCCCGCGTTCTGTCCGAT
Organism: Bryobacteraceae bacterium; assembly: GCA_035714225.1. Lineage (GTDB taxonomy): Bacteria > Acidobacteriota > Terriglobia > Bryobacterales > Bryobacteraceae > CAADGY01. The sequence continues at coordinate 2,385 of DASTMK010000203.1, forward strand.
TACCGCGAGACAATCTCTGATCTGCTGCGCGACAATTTCGTTGAGCGCCTGACAGCATGGGCTCACGCGCAGGGCGGGCTGAACCGCAACCAGGCGCATGGATCGCCGGGAAACCTGCTGGATCTGTATGCCGCCTGCGATATCCCCGAGACCGAAATTTTCGGACGCCTGGGCGGACCGGACAGTAATCCGCTCATCAACAAGTTCGCCTCGTCGGCAGCGCACGTAACGGGAAAGCGCCTGGTTTCCTCCGAAAGCTACACCTGGCTCAACGAGCATTTCCAAACCACTTTGGCGGAGATGAAAGCGGCCACCGATCAGCTATTCCTGACCGGCGTTAATCACATTTTCTTTCACGGCACGGCGTACTCGCCCGCGGATGCGCCCTGGCCCGGCTGGGTCTTCTACGCTTCCGTTCAGGCGAATCCGCGCAATCCTATCTGGAAAGACATCCCTGCGCTTACTGCCTACATCGCACGTTGCCAAAGCGTGCTGCAAAGCGGGCACGCCGGCAACGACGTTCTACTCTACTGGCCTTACTACGACGTCATAGACAATCCCGGCCCGATGTTCCAACAGTTGTCCGTGCATTCGCCCTCCTGGTTTTACCAGGAGGCCATCGGAGGGATCGCGGCGGAACTATGGCGCAACGGGTTCGGGTTCGACTACATATCGGACCGGCAACTCGCCCGGCCCGGAGTGCGTGCGCCTTACAAGGCCGTCATCGTTCCCGCTTGCCGGCGGATGCCCGCTGCGACCTTCCAGGCTCTCCTCGAGGCAGCCCGCACGGGAGAGGCCGTGATCTTCCAGAATCAACTGCCGGATGACGTACCCGGCCTCGCGAGGCTTCCGGAACACCGCGCCGAAATCGAAAAACTGAAAGCCAGTCTGCGCTTCCATCTCAACTCTACGGGGCAAATGGAAGCCGCGGCGGGAAAAGGAAAGATTCTGATCGCCGCGAACATCCTGCGCTCACTCGACGCGGTGCGGATTCCGCGCGAACCGTTTAGCGAGCACCAGATCCAGTTCATCCGGCGCTCGCAGGAAACCGGGCATTCCTACTTTTTGCGGAACAGCGGTGACGCGCCTTTCGACGGTTGGATTTCTCCGGCGGTGAAAATGGCGTCCGCGGTTTTGATGGACCCGATGAGCGGCGCATCCGGCACGGTCGAGCAGCGCGCGAATCGCCAGGGAGCAGCAGAGGTGCGCCTGCAACTCGATCCCGGCGAAACGATAATCCTGCGTACTTACGATACCGGTACAGCACCCGGCGGTCCCTGGCATTATCGTGAGCCTGCCGGAAGTGCCATAACGCTTACGGGTGAGTGGCAGGTCCGTTTCGTCGAGGGAGGGCCCAGGCTCCCCGCCGGATACAACACGCGGCGCCTGGAGAGTTGGACGGTGCGTGGAGGTGATGCCGAAGCGTTTGCCGGAACCGCGCGCTATTCCCTCCGTTTCGAGGAGAATTCGTCAGCCGCCGGGTCCTGGCTGCTCGATCTTGGGGAAGTGCGCGACAGCGCGCGGGTACGGCTGAATGGTAAGGACGTGGGAACGCTCATCGCCCATCCCTACCGTATTCAAACCGGTCCTCTCAAATCAGCCGGAAATCTACTGGAGGTGGATGTCACCAGCGTGGGAGCGAATCGCATACGCGACATGGACCGCCGCAAGATCCCCTGGCGGATCTTCTATGACATCAACGTGGTGAATACGAAATACCAGCCGTTCGACGCATCGGGGTGGCCCCTTCGGCCCGCAGGACTTCTGGGGCCGGTGCGGCTGATTCCATTAAAGGCAGGGCAATGAGAGGTGGGTAGAGGGACGAGGGAGTGCAGGACACCCTCGTCTTAGAACTTACGCTGTCAACTTACGCTTTGCCAACAGCAGACCGGCCAGTCCCAATCCAATGAGCCCCATCGAGGCGGGCTCCGGAATCGGCACCAGCTCGGAGGTGAACCTGCCAAACAGGTCAGCCGTGTTGGCCCGGTTTTCTTCGGTGATGAATTGATCGAGAACGGTGGCGCCGCCGTCCCGCGAGAACCGTAGTTCCAGTGTATACCGCACACCGCCGGCAACGAACGTCCCGCTAGAGGGAGTGCTGATACTCACCTGATCGGGGCAAGTTGTCATTCCCGGAAATGCGCACGGACCTACGTTATTCGTCTCATTGTGCGTCAACGTATAAAGAAACGACTGGCTCACTGGCGTACCGTCTACCAGCATGCTCAATACGAGGCTAAGTTCGATGGAACTCAGCGACGGCGGATTGATCGGAAAGTTGTTATGCGTGAAATTTCCCAAGTCGAGCCACGGTGTTACTGTGGGGGGAACTTCCACGGAAAGCGGTGGCGGCACATCACTGTCAAAAACATAACTGCTCTGTGAGCCGCTGCCTATCGGAACTCCCCAGGATACCCTGCTCATGTCGGCACCGTTAGTAATCGTGACACCGGCAGGGTTGGGATTCATCCACGATCCCGTAACCGACGAAATCGTGATGGTTGCCGCGGCAAGCTGACCAGAACACAATGCGAACACAACCAGGGCTACTACCGCCCATCTAAGTTGTTTCACGAGATTCCTCCGAGATGAGACCTCATTTTACCTCCCAAGATCTCTTAGATGAATGTAAAACATAACCATGTCTAGTTGCAAGTAAAACAAGGAAGTTCACCGGATCTTTAAAGATCGCTGGCGGCCGGACCGGACCGGCCCTCGAACGTCCGCACCCCATGTTACAGTGGGCAACAGGTATCTGATTCTGGATGTGTGGGATAGCGGGCTATTTTTCACTGGAGCAACCGGCCGGGCTGGCGCTCGTAAAAGCGATGTGCAACGAGATTCGCCACCGTGGCCCCGACGATGAAGGTTTTCATATCGATGGCGGTTGCGCCATCGGCATGCGCCGGCTCAGCATCATCGATCTTGCCACCGGCCATCAACCTATCTCGAATGAAACCGGCTCGGTACGGGTGGTCCTCAACGGCGAACTGTACAACTACAGGGAACTGCGTGAGGATCTCGCTGCTCGTGGCCATCGTTTCTCGACGCAATCCGACACCGAAGTACTTGTCCATCTGTATGAAGAAGAAGGCCTCGAGGGACTCCACCGGCTGCGCGGAATGTTCGCTTTCGCCCTGTGGGACGCGGCCGAGCAGCGCCTCGTGCTGGCACGGGACCGTTTCGGCAAAAAGCCGCTTTACTATGCCGTTCTGCCGAAAGGGCTCTATTTCGCCAGCGAGTTGAAGTGTCTGCGCGTGGCGGGCGTGCCGGCAGAGCTGGACGAGCAGGCGCTCCGGCTCTACTTTTATCTGCGCTATATTCCCGAGCCGTTGACCCCCTGGCGGGCGGTGAAGAAACTGACCCCAGGCGGCTGGCTGGTCTACGATCAGGCGGGCACCCTACGCACCGGACGATATTGGAAGCTGCCGACGCCCGTGGTCACGGAGCCTGCCGGCTTCAGTTATGAAGATGCCTGTGAACGCGTTCGGGAGCTTTTCGACGACTCCGTAAAAGTCCGCCTGATGTCGGACGTGCCCCTGGGTGCCTTCCTCAGCGGGGGGCTGGATTCGTCTTCGGTCGTCGCGTCCATGGCGAAACAGTCGGACCGGCCTGTGCGCACCTTTTCCATCGGCTTCGAAGAGGCCAGCCACAACGAGCTGCCCTATGCCGAGGCCGTAGCGCGCCATTATCATACCGAGCATCATTCCATCCTTCTCCGGCCCGATGCCGTCAGCCTGATTCCCCGCCTGGTGCGGCACTTCGATGAACCGTTCGGCGATTCCTCCGCCATCCCCTCGTTTCTGGTCTCCGAATTCGCCGTACAGCAGGTAAAGGTGGCGCTTAGCGGCGACGGCGGCGATGAAGCGTTCGCCGGTTACATCAGCTTCCAGAAACTTGAAGAGTTCCGCCGCTACGACCGTATTCCCCCACCCGCGCGCAAGCTGATTTCCGCCCTGGCGGACCGGCTGCCTTACCACGCCTACGGGAAGAATTTCCTGCGCATGATCAGCCGGCCCACGACACTGGAGCGCTATTTCGACTGGAATACGATGCCACGGTTCCTGCTCGAACAACTTCTACAGAAGAAATGGCTGCTGCCCGCCGATGGCGCGTTCCTGTTTCGCCAGTGGACGGACAACCTGCTGCCCAACGGGGCCGATGCCCTGTCGCAGGCTTTCTATTTCGAGGCAACGGCCAACCTTACGGGCGACATGCTGGTGAAGGTCGACCGTATGTCCATGGCCAACTCGCTCGAGGTGCGCTGCCCTCTTCTCGACCACCGCCTGGTGGAATTCGCTTTCTCGCTGCCGCCTCATTGGAAGATGCAGAATGGGCGCGGCAAGCGCATCCTTGTTGACGCCCTCGGCGGCCGCCTGCCCCCCGAATTACTGTCGCTCCCCAAGAAAGGCTTCAGTATTCCTCTACCAGCCTGGTTCCGCGGCCCGCTGCGCGAATTTCTCTGCGACCACCTGCTGACGCCACGTTTCCGCCAGCGCGGCTTCGTATCGGAAAAATTCCTCGATTATCTCATCACGGAGCACGTGTCCGGCCGCCGCGACAATGCCACGTCGCTGTACATGCTGCTCATGCTCGAAGTCTGGATGCGCGAAGAAGAATCTATCCGCGCCACAGCCTGATAGATTAATGACCCTCCATATCAAAAACCCCGAAGCCCACAAACTGGCCCGGGCGATTCAGCAGGTGACCGGGGAAACACTTACGCGCGTCGTTACGGAAGCTCTCCGGGAACGCTATGAGCGTGTCCGGAAAGGCGATCCTGAAGCGCTCTCGGCTGACATCCGCGCCATCGCACAGCGTGCTTCGGTCCATATCAAGCGGCCCTATCTGGACCATGCTGAGTTTCTTTACGACGAACACGGCCTCCCAAAATGATCCTGGATTCCTCCCCGCGCTTCGCGCTGCCGTATTTTGGGAGGCAACTTTATCGCGGTCTCAATCGTGCTTTTTCGCCGCGCCGTCATCGAGATAAAACCTGTGACTGTCGAGCAGGCACATATTGCACGCCAGGCATTTCACAATTTCGGCAAGGGGCGCCACCTGGCCCGCGTTGAACTTCGGGGGTTGCTTCGTATACGCTCTCGCCAAACATACCGGTGAACGGCAAGCGCATCCTCGTCGACGCCCTCAGCGGCCGTCTGCCCCCGAATTGCTGTCGCTTCCCAAAAAAGGCTTCCGCCAGTGCGGTCCGGACGTCGCCGCGATAACGCCACGTCGCTATACATGCTGCTCATGCTCGAAGTCTGGATGCGTGACGAAGAGATCATCGGCGAACAATTTACAATAAAATGGCCTGAATATCCTTGATTCTAGCCTCGAATAGGTCCAAACTACCCGTAGTTTTTCCTATGGGACGAGAGATTGCAGTAGAGATTCCGTCGAGAACGCTCTACATGCTGGCCCGAAAATTCATGTTGCCAGGAGCATAGGAGTCGAAAGAGTTTATGAAATTGAGCATGAACATACAATTTCTCAAGCGGGTATTTTTACCCCTTTTCGTGATGACATCGCTTTATCAAAACGCTGGAGTCGTCGCGGGTTTGGTCTC
>DASTMK010000204.1:0-10538 GCA_035714225.1 Bryobacteraceae bacterium
TATGATTCCCGAAATGGGCTTCCATGTGATCGACGCTACCGGGTCCATCGAAGAGCAGCAGAAGCACATGCGCGAGATTGTGATGAAGGAATTAGGGGAGAGCCTCGCGACCGGGGTGCTGCACGTCAAGGAGAGCAGACATGCCGAAACCGGCGCTTCAATTCTACGGTGAGCCTCTTCCGGGCATCGACTCCGCCGAGCTTCAGGGCAAGTTGATCGTCGTCGAAGGGCCGGATGCCGTCGGACGATCCACGCAGATCGCCATGCTCCGCGGATGGCTCGAGCAGGAAGGTCACGCCGTGCTCGACACCGGCCTTGCACGGTCCGCTCTGGCAGGAAAGGGCATACAACGGGCTAAGGAAGGAAACACGTTGGGGCCGATCACCATGACCCTTTTCTACGCCACCGATTTTGCGGATCGCCTGGAGAACGAAATCATCCCTGCTCTGCGCGCCGGTTTTGTGGTGCTGATCGACCGCTACATCTTCTCCGTCATGGCCCGCGCCATCGCGCGCGGCGAGGATCGTGCCTGGATCGAGAAGGTATCCGGATTTGCCCTGGTGCCCCACGCCGTTTACTACCTGAAAGCCGACGTGCAGGATCTCATTAAGCGGGTGGTCGTTGGACGCGGCGCGTTCGACCACTGGGAGAGCGGGATGGACATGCGCTTCGGCTCGGACATGTACGATAGCTTCGTCAAATATCAGGCCCGGCTCATTCGCGCGCTCGACAGCATGGCTGCCAAATACGATTTTGAGATTGTGGACGCACGGCGGACGCCGGAAGAAATTTTCGCCGATTTGCAAAAACGCATCACCGCCCTGTTCCGGCCCCGGCGCAGCTCAGGAACGGGCCGCTCATCGGATACAATCCAATCGTGAACTCACCTTTTCGCTTGGATGGACGCACGGCTCTCGTCACGGGCGGAGCCAGCGGAATCGGCGAAGCCATATCCCGTGTTTTCTCGGATGCGGGAGCTTCCGTCCTCATCGTAGACATCGACAAATCCCGCGCGGATGCGCTGGCTGCGGAACTGCCACGCGCCGCTGTGCATGACTGCGACATCACAAATGAAGAAGCCGTGCAGGCGTTATTCGGCGGCCTGACCGGATTGGATATTCTCGTGAACAACGCCGGAATCGGAATGGTCGGCAGCATCGAGGAGACGCCGCTGGAGGACTTCCAGCGTCTCTTCCGCGTTAACGTCGAGGGGCTGTTTCTGATGACGCGTTACGCCATGCCGCTACTGCTGGAATCTCATGGCTCCATCGTCAACATCGGGTCGGTGGCCGGCCTGGTTGGTATCAAGAAGCGGTTCGCTTACTGCGCCACTAAAGGCGCCGTCGTCGCGATGACGCGGCAGGTAGCCGTGGAATATGCCGGCCGGCTGCGGGCGAATTGCATCTGCCCGGGAACGGTGGACACCCCCTTTGTCGAAGCGTATCTTGAGAAGTACCACAAACATGAAAAAGAGAAGATACGTGCCGAGCTGAACCAGAGGCAACCGGTGGGCAGGCTCGGGCGGCCGATGGAGGTGGCGCACCTGGCGTTGTACCTCAGTTCGCAGGAGGCGGAGTTCGCCACCGGAACGATCGCGACCATTGACGGTGGATGGACTGCAGCTTGACGCCGGCAGTGCCGATCTTAAAGAATGAGTGCTCGAGTTGAGCCCTGACTGAGCGCGTATTTGGAGGCCATGAGGTTACAGATCATCGCCCGACTTGTGCCGGCCGCATGTTTGATTGCGCTGCTGGCCGGCCCTTTGCCGTCAGCCGAGACCCGGTCAGGTCCGGGTACTGCCTCTGGAAAGGCGCGGGCGGCGGCAAGTACCTCCAAATCCGGGAAAAAGGTGAAAGCTGGAGTTGCGGCGAACCCCGCGCGCAAGAGGCGCATCACCTACAGCCGATGGACTGAGCCGAACTACGCCGACTCCGCGGCCGGCGACATTCTGGCTGGGGAGGATCTCGTCGTCCGGCAAGCGGCTTTAGCGGCTCTGGGTCTGCTCAACGGCACCGTGGTAGTGGTGGATCCGAACACCGGCCGTATCCTGACCATCGTCAATCAGAAGCTCGCGTTCCAAAGCGGATTTCAGCCCTGTTCCACAGTGAAAGTGTTTACGGCCCTGGCCGCTTTGAGCGAGGGGCTCATCGGACGGACCAGCCCGATCCGCGTCTCCAAAAGAACAAGCATGAACCTCACGGAGGCGCTTGCGGTCTCCAACAACCCCTATTTCGCGGCGTTGGGGCAAAAGCTTGGCTTTGAGCGTGTCCGCTACTATGGCCGCCTGTTCGGGTTGGGTGAGACTGCGGGGCTCGGAATCGCGGAGGAAGAGCCGGGAATTCTGCCGGAAATGCCGCCGGCCAACGGTGGTGTCGGTATGATGACAAGCTTCGGGGAAGGCATCACGCTGACGCCGCTGGAACTCGCATCCCTGTTGTCGGCCATCGCGAACGGCGGCACGATGTACTACCTGCAACACCCCCGGTCGCAAGCGGAACTCGACTACTTTATACCGCGAGTGAAGCGGAACCTGGACATCCAGCCGTTTATTCCCGAAGTGAAGCCCGGCCTTCTCGGAGCCACTGAGTTTGGAACGGCGCGGCGTGCGTCTTATAGCGCCGATGAGCCCATATACGGCAAGACGGGGACCTGCACAGACCGCCGCTCGAGCGGGACTCACCTCGGATGGTTTGGGTCCTTTAACGAAGTAGGCGGAAAGAAATTGGTGGTCGTGGTGCTGTTGACCGGCGGAAGCGCCGTGAGCGGCCCCGTGGCTTCCGGTGTGGCCGGAGCAGTCTACCGGAACCTGTCCATGAGCCAGTTCTTCGCGCGGGAGTCGACGCCTTCTCCGGCTACCTTGAATGTCACAGGGACCTGTTGCGTCGAATAGGCGGTCTCAGCGAACTTTTGCCGAAACGGCGGCGGCCAGCGCGTAGAGGAGTTGATCGACGCCCTTTCCGGTGACGGCGGAGATCGCGAAAAAAGGCAACTGGCGCTCGCCGGCGAGTTGCCGCAACGCGTCGATGCGCGACGTATCCTGCGTTGCATCGATCTTGTTCGCCACCAGGATCATCGGCTTCTCCGCCAGTGCCGCGCTGAAGCTGCCAAGCTCTTCCATAATCACGTCGAAATCGTGCACCGGGTCGCGTCCTGATGCCTCGGAGGCATCCACGAGGTGAGCGAGAACTTGCGTGCGTTCCACGTGGCGAAGAAACTGAATCCCCAGCCCCGCGCCTTTGTGCGCTCCTTCGATCAGGCCCGGAATGTCCGCCACCACGAACGTGCGATCGTCATCGAGACGCACCACCCCGAGACCGGGCTCGAGCGTCGTGAACGGGTAATCCGCAATTTTCGGCCGTGCGGCGGAAATCCTGGAGATCAGAGTCGATTTGCCGGCGTTAGGAAACCCGACCAGGCCGACATCGGCGAGCAGTTTCAACTCCAGGAGGAGATTTCGTTCCTGTCCCGGCTTACCGGGTTCGTGTTCGGTGGGTGCCTGGTGCGTGGAGGTAGCGAAGCGGGCATTCCCCCGCCCGCCCCTGCCTCCCTTCGCGATAACCAGGCGTTGCCCGGCTGCGGTGAGATCTTCCAGCAACTCTCCGGTGTCCGCGTCATAGACGACCGTGCCGGGCGGGACGGGGATCTCGATGGACTGGCCGTCCCGGCCCTTTCGGTTGCTCCCCTCGCCGTGCCTGCCGCGTTCAGCGCTGTATTCCGGGTTGAACCGGAAATGTAAGAGGGTATTGTAGTTTTCATTGGAGACCAGGACCACATCCCCTCCGTTACCGCCATCACCGCCGCTCGGCCCGCCTCGCGGGACGTACTTCTCCCGTCGAAACGCGAGACACCCGTTCCCCCCGTCTCCGGCTTTGATGTGGATGCGAACCTGATCTATGAACACGGCAAAAAAGAAAAGGCCGCCGGAATACCCGGCGGCCTCACGGTGGAGAAGTGGCCTTCTTCAGGCCTGCTCTCGAATGCTGATGAACTTACCCATCCGGCCGCGGTCACGGAATTCGACAATACCGGTGATCCTGGCGAAAAGGGTGTCGTCCTTTCCCCGGCCGACATTTTCGCCGGGCTTGTATTTCGTTCCCCGCTGCCGTACCAGGATAGAACCACCCGAAACCGTCTGCCCGCCAAAAGCCTTGATACCGAGCCGTTGGGCGTTCGAATCGCGGCCATTCTTTGAGCTGCCTAAACCTTTCTTGTGCGCCATAGAAGCTCCTAAATAACGATGTCGTCCACTTTCAGGCGCGTATAGCTTTGACGGTGGCCGATAGTCCGCTTATATTGCTTTTTGCGCTTGAACTTAAAAACGACAACTTTGCTGCCGCGGCCGTGCCCTGCAATCGTCGCTGTCACCTTGGCGTCACCCAGATCCGGACCGGCTACCAGTTCGTCAGAGTCCTTCATTACAGCGATAACCTGGCCTAGCTCTACCTGTGTACCGGCATCGCCCGGCAGTTTCTCCACTTCTATCGTTTGTCCTGGAGCGACACGATATTGTTTGCCGCCGGTTTGAATGACTGCGTACATTAGGAACTCTCTTTCGTCAGATCGGGAGCGATCACAAGGACCTACACGCACTCATACACGTGCAGGCGTAAGCCGCAAGCAGCCAGTGTAGCACTTCGCGGCGATGGATGTAAACCAGAGTTGAGCGGTTCTCTCCAGACCCAGGAGTGGGGCATACAGCACACCTGCGGCGAAATGCCCCAGGCATTTTGCCCAAGACGGCATTCGGCTGTCATCAAAACATGCGAAAACCGAGGAATCCCAGTTTGGCAAGCTGAATGCAAATAATAAAGACAACTACTAAGTCATCATTGACTTAAGCATCCCAACGGCTAGTCCCAGCTAGTCGTTTAGCCCCTCTGAGTGAAGCCCCGGGTCCCCACCCGGGGCTTTTCTCTATCAGTGCTTCACTCCATGCTCGTGCAGCCTACGGTGCAGGATGGTTCGCGCATCTGCAAAAACCTTACGTATCTTTTCGAAGCGTTCCGGATCAGGCCGCGTGGCCAGCGTCTCCACCCAGGTCTGCACAGCCTCTACCTGCGTCAGCATGTAAGCCGCGGCCGTTTTGGAGAATACCTCCTGCCCGGGAACCTGTGCATAAACCGGAGAGGTGTGCGCCATGATCCGGGGGCGTAGGGTTGAGGAGCAGCGGGCGGCCAGCCAACCCGGTCCGGGTACCTGGATACGCTCTTTGAGTGTGATATCGCGTGCTCCCTCGCGGTTCTGTCGCGATGCCACCACGCGTCCGTTCCACACAACGTCCACGCGATGGATAGGCCTTACGGACCGGGCATGCGCCAAAACCTCGATCGTGCCGCCACCCTGCCCCAGACGTATCTCCTGGCCTGGCACTCGACCGTCCGCCTCAAAGAGCAGCAATGGGCCGGTAGTCATAAATGTATTGCCGCCACGCACGGCCCTGGCCCAACTGGTTGAGTTCAGCGGCTCGACTCCCATTTGGGCGTAGGTGCGGTTGGCGCCGACAGCGGTCCCCGCGCCCATTTTATCGGTTCCACCCACGACCGGCAGTCTGTAGCCGCAACTCAGCGCACGGTACCAGTGCTGAAGCCGAAGACCGGTGTCGGGAAAGAGTTCTACCGCATCGGTCTTGCCAAGAACGATGTCCGCCGCCTGCTCGCCCGCTGGGTAAGGGAAGTGAACGGATACGGCCAGACCTCCCTGCTCGCGTGCGGCATCGGACCAGCCGGCCAGGGTATCCCACACGGGGTCGCCGTGGTAGCTCTCCCGCGGGCCTCCGGCGGCCATGGGAAACACGGACTTGCCGAGCACGGCCAGGTGGCCGAGAATGTGTTGCCTGTTCTCAGTGCCCATCCAGACCACCATCTCGCCGTCGGATGACGCCAGTGGGCCCTGCGACAAGTCGCCCACATTGGTAAAGAGGTCGCCCCATTGCGTGGCCAGGAGGTTGACAATATTCAATCCCTCAGCCTGTCCTTCCAATACCGCCGTCGATGGCGAGAGAAAGTGGACGTGAGTGTCCGCGGTCACCCAGCCGCGCGAACGGAAATCCAGCGTGCGCGCGATCTCCAGTTTCAGCTCGCGTTGCCCGGCCTGGATTGCCAGTCTTTGCCGGATGGGCTCGTATTCGAATCCCTTGCTGATTTCGACATACACATCGCCGACGGGAAGTTCGATTTGGAACGTTCCGTCCACATATGCATAACATGTGTCCGCGAGTTTAAGATCGGCGCCCCAGTCTTTGAAGGTGCCGGCATCGACCTCGGTACGATGGCCGTAAGGGGGTATGTAGCGGCCGTCGCTGGAGCGAAACGCCAGGCGTACAGGCGTGGGTCTGCCCGTAGCTGCGTCGGCCACGCTGCCATGAATCCAGGTCTTCGCAGTTTCAAGAATTTCGATGCGCGATCCCGCGGGGGTGCCTGGCATTTCCTTGCCAGCGGTGACCTGACCCAAAGCGAACTCGAACTGCCGCCCGCCACGGCCGTCCCGCAACAACAAGGTGGCCTCGGAACTGGCGGTCACCTCGATGTACAGATGCCGGGTGTCGACGGCGGTCGTTCGAGAGCCTAACCCGGCATCGGGCGCGTCCAACCATTCCTGTGGATCGAACTTGCCGAGGTGATACGAACGTGCCACCACGCCCAAATCGACTTCTGTCGACCACTGCCCCGAAGCGTCCGGCAAGGTCAGGCGGTAGAGCGTTAGCCGCTCGTAGCGCAAAGGGTGTTGCCGGCCGTGAAATAGCGTAACACCGCAAACCAGCAGCGGGTCCTGGCCGGCCGCGCGCAGCCGCAGGGCCGACAGTCTGCGGTCCGGATGCGGGTTCGGCAACGCAAACAGCCAGAGACTCGGCTTTGGTGCGCCGGTGGAAGCATCCACCGTGTAATTGCCTTCCAGAACATCCGACTGGAGCCGGAACCAACCCCAGTCTCCGACTTCATCGAGCTCATTCCTGGATTTGCGCGCGCTGTCCTGGTAATGGGAAACACAGGCGTAGCCCGGAAAGCCCCAGGTGATCGATGGAGCGTTCACCTCGATACGGCGCCGGATCGGGAAAGCCGCTTCGCCACCTCCGGAATAGATGAGAACGGCCTCAGCCAGAGTCTGTCCTACCTGCTCTACCGTCACGGCATCGAAATCCGGAGTTTCGTGCGGGTCCCAGTCGCAAAAGTGGGCAAAGCAGATGAATCCAGCCTTGTTGCTCAGCGGTATTTCCACCTCGGAGACCGCTCTCCCAGGCTGCGTGCTCAGCCAGATCCAGGAACTTCCCGCCGCTCCCTCCGGCCCCAAACGGAATGGGATACCGCGAAAGCGCTGCTCTCCCGTGGGCATGCGGATCAGCCCGTCGGCCCGCGACGGGCCGCTCAGTCTTCTGGCCCTGTCGCGTGGACCGAAGCCGGCCGGGCCGGCGTTGAAAAAGCGGCTCAGGTCCACGGGCGTGAACTTCGGCGATGTGCGCCCGCTCGCGCCGCCCTCCTGCCCGAACACCATGCCACCAGCTGCCTGGGAAACCAAAGAGAGCGTGGGTACACCGGATCCCACAGTTCCGAGAAAGCGTCTTCTTGTCCGATTGCTCATCTGTTCACAGCCTCTACGGCGCTCCGTTATAACACGGTAGTCTGACTCACGTCGAGAGATCTCGAATGCGCCAAGGGCGCTGAGGAACTACTCACGGGAGGGATAACCCACGAGCTTCTCGACCAGGTTCTGCCGTACTGTGTCGTCGTACAGAACGGTGGCACAACCGCCATAGCTGCGATTACGGTTGTCCGTGATCTGAGAAACGCTCACGGACAACCCATCTCCCACCAGTTCCGCCTCAGCACCGAGTTCAAGAAGTACCTTTCGCAGGTACTCGATCGCCCTGAAAAGTCCATTAGTTCTCAGTTGGAAACTGATCAGTATGACCGGCGCCAACAGATGCTCGCGCAGCTAATGTTACGCGATGGGTGGGTTTTTCGTGATGTTTTGCCTGATGCCGGACAGCTTATGGACCAAATCAGGCGCCCTACTTAGCCTCCCGCGCTTTCTGGAATTCGTCTCCCTCGTTCCAGGCCGGTAGCGATGGTTCGTTAGCTGTGTTTATACCGAGCAGAAAGCCGAACCGGGCCACCGCTTCGAGTCCCGAGAAGTCCCAGTTCTCATCGAACTCGTCCGAGGGCTGATGATAGCTCCTGGTGTTGAACTCGCGAAACAATTGCTCGCCGTAGCCGGCGGGTTTGCCCAGATACTCGCTGCCCAGGCTGACGGAAAACGCCGGGATCCCGACGCGTGCGAAAGAGAAGTGGTCCGAGCGGTAATAGAGGCCCTGTTCCGGCCGGGGATCGGGCTTGATTTCGAAGTTCATCCGGGCAGCGGCTTCCTGAACCGCGGGCCAGAGAGTGGTTCGTTCCGCGCCGGAAACAACAATATCCCTGGTTCTCCCGAATGGCCGGAAACCATCGAAATTGAGGGCCACAGCCGTGTTGCCGGGCGCCATCAGGGGGTTCTTCGAATAGTACTCGGACCCGCGCAGCCCGCTCTCTTCCGCCGTCACGAACAAGAAGAGCGCCGAGCGCCTGGGCTTTTCCTGGAGCGATGCCCAAGCCCTCGCCAGCTCCAGGACGATGGCACAGCCTGTGGCGTTATCGACGGCACCGTTGTAAATCGCATCCCCGTCCACGGGTTCTCCAATCCCGAGGTGGTCCCAGTGCGCGCTGAAAAGGACGGCCTGATCCCGCAACGCCGGATCGCTGCCCGGAATCAAGGCTGCGACATTGCGTGTTTCGACAGGCCGGATCTTTGCCGGAATGCGGCCCTTTATGCGAACGCCCATGGCAATGGGCCGGAAGTCCCGCGAACCCGATAGCTTCAGCAGTTCATCGATCTTCAGACGCGCCAGGCCCATGAGCCGCTCTCCCGCCTCGCGGGTCAGCCATCCGGCGAAACCGAGCGCCGCCTGGCCCGGTTTTAGTTCGACCTGCGGATCTTCGCGCGCCCAGGAGTTGCGCACCACCTCCCATCCATAGCCCGCCGTCGCGTCGGTATGAATGATGATCGCTCCGAGAGCGCCCTGTCGCAGCGCCTCTTCGTATTTGTAGGTCCACCGGCCATAGTAGGTTAGCGCCCGCCCTCCGAATAGAGCCGGATTGTCAGACTGCGGCTCGTTTGTGAAGAGCACGACGATCTTGCCCCGGACGTCCGTGCCTTTGTAGTCGTCCCACCCCTGTTCCGGGGCCACAATGCCATGCCCGACAAATATGGCTTCCGTCTGGAATTCCGTAAGATTGCCCTGGCGATGCGACGCACCGACGAAGTCCTGAAGCCAGCGGAATTCGATGGTCTGCTCTGTCGACACTGCGGAGAGACGGGCGGAGGGCTCTGTCGTAACCCCGATCAAAGGCACCTTCTGAAAATAAGTGCCGTTGTCTCCTGCCGGTTTGGCGCCGGCAAGAGCGAGTTGCGTGGCCAGATACTCCGTTGTGAGTTTGTCTCCTCGGGTGCCGACGCCGCAGCCTTCCAGCAGATCGCTCGACAAAAACTTCGTATGCGCGCGGATGCGGTTGGCCGAGACCGGATCTACAGAATAGGCCGTGGCCGCCAGCAGAAGCGCGATGAACAGCCTGCTCATGACTATTGCTCTTTCCGTTTCAGCCAGCGTTCAAAAAATCCCTGCCAGGCCGGATCGATGTTGGGTCCGTTCGCCTTGTGGCCGTCCCCGGTGGAAACGAACTGGACATGGTCCTCCGCGCCGATCAGCTTGTACACTTCCCTGGCGCGATTGACATATCCCCAGCTTTGGAGATCGTCGGAATCGCCGCCGCCGTCTTCGGATTGGCTGCCACCGATCAGAAGAAACGGCTTGGGAGCGGCCAGCGCCAGCAGTTCGTGATGGTCATGCTCGAAGCCCGGCCTCTCCGGGTCGGGATTCAGAAGACTGAGAACAGTCTTCTCCTTTGTCGGGATATTCGGGAAGGGCCGCAGCCAGTCCAGGTACCAGGGCGCGTACCAGTTGGTGCCGCCGTTCACCGCAATATGAGGATCCAGCGCCACCACGGCGTGGATCTCCGGCGCAAAAGCGGCAACATAGATCGCCGTCTTGGCGCTCAAAGAAAATCCGATGAAGCCGATCCTCCCGCCGTCCACCTGTTTCAGGCTGCGTAAATACTCCGCGTCGCGCTGCGCGTCATGAACCATTTTGGCGATGGAAAGCCAGTGGCCGAAACGCTCATATACCTTTTCGGGCGCCCCGTTTCGTGCCGTGCTCCCATCCCGGTAGTTGCGGATGAAGGACCAGCTTGTCAGAACCACGTAGCCGCGCTCGGCCAACCACGTGCCCCACCACTCTTCCGGCTTGGCGTAATCGGGAGTACTCGAAGTCCACGCGATGACGGCCGGAAACGGACCGTCTCCCTGTCCCTTCGGCAGCAGCAGGAGGTGTTGCTGATAGAAGTCTTTTTCCATTGGCAGGTCGAGACGGATGCGCGTGTAGCTGCCTTTATCCTGCTCGTCGTGAACGACGGCTTTGGTGATATCTCCGAACCACTGTTTGTCTTCCGGCG
>DASTMK010000205.1:0-18370 GCA_035714225.1 Bryobacteraceae bacterium
CCGGATGATCGCCGCCGTGCGGTCGAGGTCGCGGTCGTCGATCTGCTTGAGCTGCTCCTTCATCTGCCCGGCGCCGGGCAGCATGCCGAGCAGGTTGGCGATCGGGCCCATCTTGCGGATCGCCATCATCTGCTCGAGGAAGTCCTCGAGAGTGAAGCCCTCGCGGGAGGCGAGCTTGCCCGCCATCCGCTCGGCCTGCTCCTCGTCGAAGGCCTGCTCGGCCTGCTCGATGAGGGTGAGCACGTCGCCCATGCCGAGGATGCGCGAAGCCATCCGCTCGGGGTGGAAGACGTCGAAGTCGGCCAGCTTCTCGCCGGTGGACGCGAACATGATCGGCTGCCCGGTCACGTAGCGGACCGAGAGCGCGGCGCCACCGCGCGCGTCGCCGTCGAGCTTGGTGAGGACGACGCCGGAGAAGCCGACACCCTCCTGGAAGGCCGTCGCGGTGGTGACCGCGTCCTGGCCGATCATGGCGTCGACCACGAACAGCGTCTCGTCGGGCCGGACGGCGTCGCGGATCGCGGCGGCCTGGGCCATCAGCTCGGCGTCGATGCCGAGGCGGCCGGCGGTGTCGACGACGACGACGTCGTGCATGGTGCGCCGGGCGTGCTCGATCGACTCCCGCGCGACCTCGACCGGGTCGCCGACACCGTTGCCGGGCTGGGGCGCGAAGACGTCGACGCCGGCCCGGCCGGCGAGCACCTGGAGCTGGTTGACCGCGTTGGGGCGCTGCAGGTCGGCGGCGACCAGCAGGGGTTGGTGGCCCTGGCCCTTGAGCCAGCGGGCGAGCTTGCCGGCCAGCGTCGTCTTGCCGGAACCCTGCAGACCGGCCAGCATGATCACGGTCGGCGGCTGCTTGGCGAACTGCAGGCGCCGGCCCTCGCCGCCGAGGACGTTGATCAGTTCCTCGTGAACGATCTTGATGATCTGCTGGGCCGGGTTGAGCGCCTGGGAGACCTCGGCGCCGCGCGCGCGTTCCTTGAGGTTGAAGATGAAGCTCTTGACCACGGGCAGCGCGACGTCCGCCTCGAGCAGCGCGAGACGGATCTCGCGTGCGGTGGCGTCGATGTCGGCATCGGTGAGCCGGCCCTTGCCGCGGAGCTTGGTGAAGATCCCGGACAGGCGGTCACTCAAAGTGTCAAACACGGTGCAACGTCCCGTTGTCAGAAGGTGGTGGCGATGCCGACCAGCCTAGCCCTCCGGGTGAAAGCTCACCGGTTGCGCATGCGGTAGGTCTTCGCCGCGGCCTCGATGCGCCGCTGGGTGCGGGTGCCGGGGGCCAGCGACTTCTTCGCCCTGGCGTAGAGGTAGATCCCGCCGCCGACCACGAGCGCGCCCAGGAGCAGGTAGAACAGCGGGCCGATCAGCGAGCTGACCACCCACCCGACCAGGATCAGTGCGGCGACCACGGCCGCCACGAAAGCCACTGCCTTGCCCATCGAGCCCTCCCAGCTGAAAAAAACACACGCCTGTCGGCGGAGAAGTGCCGAAAGCTTCGCATAGACCTGTGGACGCTGCGCCAACTTCTGCAAATTTGCCCGATAAACGTCCAGGAACCTGGGTTCAGTTGGCGGATCGATCTCCGGCAAGTGATTGATCACAACCCGCAGGTCGGGAACGCAATCTGTAAGGCGCACCACGTCTCCGAGCAGAGTCCAATCATTACCTATGACATCCAATTCGAGCTCGGCACTTGCGAGAAGCTTAAGGTCTGCGATTACCTGGCGGGTAGACAGCGCCTGAGTCAGGCTCCGGCCCCACAGAGTTCCAAACCGGATACCTCGAAACACCGGGTTCCGGACAAACCGTTCCAGGTGGCTGCCAAACTCCGGTGTGCCGGGTTCAATATTGCCGACGACCGCGACGATGATCGTGCAATCGGCTGCCAAATCCAGAAGCCAGTCATTGTCCTCCAGCAAGGGGCTTGCCTCGATGACGATGGCGCCCCGAATACCCAGGGGCTCTGCGATGTGACAGTACCGGTCCGGCAGCGCGGGTCGATACAGAATTATGTCTTCTTTATCCGGCCAAGGCACACCGTCGGGCCGTCCGGTGTCAAACAGATGCATGTGCGCGTCAATAACCGGGACGTCGCCTGCCATTTATCGCTCGTCCTTCACTTTGCTGCGGCAGATTCCTCGCGTCGGACTCTGCAACTTTATTGGGGTTCCGAATCGGCCCCACGGCACCGGTTGCTCCAGGTAGATCTGTGTGCTTCTTCCGTTTCATACCACCCACCCAAGTCGGTGCGGATTGTTCCCGGCATAATAGCATTTACGCGCACATGATACTTTGCCGGTTCCAGTGCCATGGCACGAGTTAGCATCTGAATTCCTCCTTTCGAGACGCAGTAAGCAGAGGAACCGGGATCCGCTATCTCTGCGTCATGCAGGAAATGAGCGAAGCTTAGTACCCGCAAGTTGTTGATTCTGAAAGTGGTAGGCGCGGCAGGACTCGAACCTGCGACCCTCTGCTTAGAAGGCAGATGCTCTATCCACCTGAGCTACGCGCCCTTTGCCTGGACTACTTGATTTTACTATGTGGGGCGCTCCTCGATCCGGCTTCGAAGCTGACATCCCTTTTGGCTCGTCTAAGGTTTTCTGCCCTGGCCAACTAAGGTTGACCCGCAATTGAAGCGTTGCTGTTTCCACCTTACTTTGGAATTTGGAAGAGGAGGACGGGTGTTACGCGCCGCTTTGATTTCGAATGACAACGAGGTGTTAGAGCACCTCGAAAACCTGTCGCGGGAACTCGGACAATTTCAGATCGGGCGCAAGTTTCATCGCCAGCCCACGGAGTCTGAACTCATTCAGTGCGTCCGGGCCTACGGGCCGGAAGTCGTATTTCTCAGCCTGGAATACGTCGCGGCAGCGGGCGATATTCACGCCCTGCTGGAAAAAGCATCACCCGGAGTTCAGTTGGTGGCGGTAGGGCGTTACGGCGATCCCCAAATTCTGCTCCAACTCATGCGCATGGGGGTGAGAGAATTCCTGACGCTGCCGGTCAACCTGAACGAGTTCGAACAGATGATGGCTCGAATTCGCGCGATTCTCGAAAAGCAGCCTCCCACAGCCCGGTCTTCCGATCTGCTGTATTCTTTTCTTCCGGCCAAAGCGGGGTGCGGCACATCCACGATCGCACTGAATACCAGCATGGCCATAGCGGAAAAGCAGAGCACGTCCGTCCTGTTGATGGATTTCGACCTGAATTCAGGCATGATCCGGTTCATGCTGAAGCTGGAGAACCCCTATTCGCTTCTCGACGCCGTAGAACACTGCGACGCCCTGGAAGAGGAGTTATGGGCGCAACTCGTCACCCACCGGGGACGGCTGGATCTGCTCCATTCGGGCGGGCTGAATCCCCATATCCGCATCGACCCGGCCCAGGTAAGGAAGCTCAGCGATTACGCACGCCGCAACTATCAGGTGATCTGCGCGGACCTCTCGGGCAATCTCGAACGGTATTCCGTCGAGATGATGAAGCAATCGAAGCGCATTTTCCTGGTCTCGACGCCTGAGATCGCTTCCCTGCATCTGGCGCGAGAGAAGCTGGCTTATCTCAAAAGCATCGAGTTGAGCGACCGGGTGAGTCTGATCGTCAATCGCTTTCACAAGAGAGCTTTGATTTCGAAAGAAGAGATCGAAGATCTGATGAGCTTGCCGGTCACCATGACACTTCCAAACGATTACCAGCGTGTACATCGCTCGCTCACCTCCGCGACCGAAATCGAACGCGGCTCGGAATTAGGCAAGCAGTTCAGTAAATTAGCCGATGTCATCCTCGAAAGAAAACAACAGCCGAACACGGTGACGAAAAAGCGGTTTGTAGAGTACTTCTCTACCGCCCCGGCGCGCTAAAGCGGGATGGCTGCCTAGAATTTCAGCTTCAGCCCAGTGTAATGATGCGGCCCAGGCTCGAACCTGTGGCTTGGCCAAAGGTCGCGGTGTTGCGCGTGGCGGTGAAATCGGTGAACCGGTGCCGGTTGAAGGCGTTGATGAACGTCGCCGTGAACTCCAGCTCGGTAGCTTCCCGGATGCGCGTGCTTTTGACGGCCGAAAAATCCTCGGTGAAGACGCGGAAGTTGCGCACGTCGTTGTAGGAGGGGCTGGCGTTGCCAAAGGTGAAGGGCGCCGGCACGGCAAAGGCGTCGGCGTTGATGCGGCGGCTGGTGTGGAGTCGAAATCGCCCAGCGGGATGCCGGTGGAGCGATCAACGCCACTCACCACGTTGGGACGCAGCGTGCGGTTGAAAATCGGCAGCGTGTTCGATGTGCTGATGCTGAGCGGTGTCCCGGATTGGTAGCGGTGAATGCCGTTGATGTTCCAGCCCGAAACCAGGGCCGAGAGCACGCCGCCGCGGTTCAGCCACGGCTTGCCCGCACCAAAAGGGAGATCGTAGGTGTATTGGACTACCAACGCGTGGGGAATGTCGTAGTTCACCAGAGTCCACTCGGCGCCGCGGTTGAAATGATCCTGGACGGTGTCGGAAGTGCCCAGCAGCCACGAAGACGTACAGTGCGCATCTAGCGTGACACCGGCCGAGTAGCGCTTGCGGACGCGGGCCACAAAGCTCTGGTTAGAACGACGAGCCCGCCTTGGCGGCCTGCTCGGTGACAGTCAGGTACTGCGGATAAGGGCGCAGCGCCTGCGCCACTGAGCCGGTGAAGTCCGGATACGGTTTGACAATACCGGCGGCGACGGCGGCGGCCGAGGTTACCTGCTGCGTCAGCAGCGAGCCCAGCGGGAGGTAGCGGGGATCCACCTGGTTATCGTTGATCATGGAGGGCGACGACAGGCGGGTGGCCTTGTTGGCCACATAACTCAACTCGGCGACCCAGGAAGCGTTGAGTTCCCGCTGCACGCTGAGGCTCCAGTTCTGCGTGCGAGGCATGCGCGGCGCCGAGGAGGAGCGCGCGGTGACGTTCTGGCCGTTGAGCATAGCGGGCGTGAGCACGGGGTTGGGCGAGTAACTGCCCGGGAAGCCCTCCTCGAGGATAAAGGCCGGAGTCACGCCCTGGTCGAGGGTGGCATGACTGGCTACGGTGCGGTAACCGGTGGTGACGATGTCCAGATCGTTGCCGCCATAAAACAGGCCATAGCCGCCACGGACCACCGTGTTCGCGGCTACCTGCCAGGCGAAGCCGAAGCGCGGGCCGATTCCGGAATAGTCGGTGTTGTACAGGTAGCTCGAGCCGATGTGGCCCTCCCCCTTGCCGGCGAAGACCGAGGCGCCCAGACGCCCGCCGGCGGCAGGATTCGGAACGTTGAGATCCACCAGGCTGTACTGGTCATTATGCTCGTGCGGCGCACCGGTGAACTCGTAGCGCAATCCCAGGTTGAGCGTCAGGCGGCTGGTGACGCGATAATCGTCCTGCACGAAGAAGCCCCAGTAGGGCCGCGTAGATTCGGACTGAACAGGAAGGCTCATGGAAGCGGTGGCCGTCTGGCCGAGCAGGAAGCTGGCGTAGGAATCGCCGGTGTTGCTGAGGCTGGTGGGAAGAGCGGTGCCCTGGTTGGAGAAGGTGTAATTACCCGCCGAAGTGCTCCAGTCCTTCGAGCGGCTGCGGATCCGGCGGTACTCGACTCCAAATTTGAGCAGTTGTTTGCCACGCGTCCAGTTGAGCATGTTCCTCGCGACGGTGGATCCTTCCAGGCCTTCCGAGAGGCTATTGCGGCCCAGCGGAGAATAGGAGTCGCCGAAGGTGAAGGAGGGGAAAGCGTCGCCCACCACGTTCTTCAGGCCCAGCTCGGCGGCCCAACCAGTTGGCCCGCACCATGTGGCTGGAGATGTTCTGGAGCGTTCGGTCGCTCCAGGGATCGGCCATGGCGGCGGTCTGGTTCTGACGCGGGATGTAGGTGTGGTTGTAGGTGCAGAAGACGCGGTGCTTCTCGCTGAAGGCGTGATCCAGCCGAACCAGGTAGACGTTGGGATCGAGCAGCCTCTCGCCGATCGAGTCTGTATAGTTGAGCAACCCGGCGCCGCTCAAGTTGGGAGAGGGCAGCAGGCTGGTGACTTTTGCCGCCGCCGCGTCGAAGCGCGAAGCGGGAATCCAGTTTCCAGCGAAGGGATCGCGCACGTAGACGGTGCCGTTAGACCGCGTAGTGGCGGGATCGTAGATCAGGCGCGGGTTGGCGCTGTAGTCGCCCTCGCGCTCGGCCAGGGAGGGGACGCGCAGGCGCTGGGTCTGGTCGAGGCCGCGTTTGCGCGAACCGGTATAAGAGAAAAAGAAGAAGGTGCGGTTTTTCCCGTCGTACAGCTTCGGGATGGTCACCGGGCCGCCGAACGTACCGCCGAATTCGTTCTGGCGGATGGTGGAGCGATTGGGCGAAAGAAAGCTGCGCGCGTCCAGCTTCTCGTTACGGAAGATGTTGGACAGCAGGCCGTGGAAGTTGTTGGTGCCGGACTTGACGCTGAAGGTGATAACCGCCGAGCCGGTGTTGCCGTATTCGGCCGAGAGCTGGTTGGCCTGGAGCTTGAACTCGCCGATAGCGTCTACGGGCGGCGCGGTCTCGTTGAAGTTGGTGCGGCCGGGCATGCCGTCCATGTAGATTTCATTCGAAGTCGAGCGGCTGTCGTTGATACGGATGTTGTTGCTCGCCGCCACCGTCTCGCGTCCGTTGGTGGCGACGTTGCCGTGTACGCCCGGGCTGAGATACGTGAAGTTGGCCGGGCTGCGCATGCGGTTGTACTGGATCTGCGGCAATTGGGCGAACTCGCGCGAGGTCACTGTGGTCGAAACCTCCGCCGAGTCCGCCTGGAGCTGCGAAGCGTCGGCCATGACGTTAATAGTCTCGGCCACCGAGCCGAGCTCGAGCTGGACGTCCACGCGGCGCCGGTCTGCGGGGGCCATATTGATGCCGGAGCGCTCCACCGCTTTGAAACCCTGGTGAGAAATCACCAGCCGGTAAACGCCCGGCTGCCCGCGGGGGAAAAAATAATAACCGGACTCGTTGCTCTGCGTCCCGGTCTGTAGCATCGTGGCCTGCTGCGTCAACGTGACCTTGGCCCCATTGATAATCTCACCCGAAGGATCGGTGATACGGCCGCTGAGCTCGGCGCTCTGGCCCCACAAGCTGCCGGCGAAAAGAACCGCTGCCAGCGCCGGAAGAAGAATTCCGCGGTGCACGGAGGAAATAGAAGTATGCATGTGGTCTCCCTGGCAAAGAAACACACTGTAGCACCCCGCCGTGACAGGGGAATTACGGCGGGGTAACAACTAGGGCTCAAGGCACAAGGACGATTTTGCCGAACTGCTCCTTGTTTTCCAGCCGTTCATGCGCCTCGCGAACCGCGGACAGAGGAAACACCTTGTCGACAACGGGTTTTAATTGTTTCCGGAAAACAAACCGGAGCACCCGATGCAAGTCGCCGAGGGTGCCCATGAAAGAGCCGAGCACGCTCTGCTGTTTGAAAAAGAGATACCGCAGATCGACCTTCACATCGAACCCCGTGGTGGCCCCACACGTCACGACGCGGCCTCCGGCGGCCAGGCTTTCCATGCTCTTGGGCCACGTCGCCGCGCCCACGTGTTCGAATACCACGTCGACCCCGCGCCGGCCCGTGAACTTTTTCACTTCGGCGGAGATGTCCTGGCGGTAGTGGTCAATCGTGAGATCTGCGCCGAGCTCAGCAGCCTTTGCCCTTTTGTCATCGCTTCCGGCGGTTGCGATCACCCGGCAGTGGAAGAGCTTGGCGATCTGAACCGCAGCCGATCCCACGCCGCTGGATGCAGCCAGAACCAGGACATCTTCCCCGGCCTCCAAGCGTGCGCGGCTGAATAGCATATGCCACGCCGTGACAAAAACCAGCGGGACCGCTGCCGCGTCCTCAAAGCTGAGATCGTCCGGAATGGGTATGGCTGCGTACTCCGGCACGGCCATAAGTTCCCGGTATCCCCCCGGAATACCAGAACCGAAAAGCGTGTACCGCGCGCAGCGATTGTCGTTGCCCGAAACACATCGCTCACACTGGCGGCAGCTCAATCCCGGTGAGAGCAGAACGCGCTGGCCGGGCTTGATTCTTCCGGTGAGTGCGCCGGTCTCCAGCACTTCGCCGGCGATGTCGCTGCCTAGAATGTGCGGCATCGCGAACTTCTGCCCGGGAATGCCGGCGCGCACAAACAGGTCGAGGTGATTCAGCGAAACCGCGCGTACCCGCAACAGGATTTCATCGGGCCGGATCTGCGGCTCCGGGATGTCTTCCTGAACGAGAACTTCCGGCCCGCCGTGTTGGTGGATGCGAACGGCCTTCATAGTGCGTTCTCGTCAGTTTACCCCAGGCGTTGCTTCAACTCCTCGAAGTCCAGCTCGTCAACAAGATGGAACCGGATGCGCAGGTTGGTGAACCGCCGGATATCGGCCTGAAAGCCTTCCGGCGGCGGATGGGGGCCGGCGAGATGCAGCGCTCCAGCAGCGACCTTGAAGGGAAGCACGTGCCATTTTTCGACCAGGTGCGCAGGCAGAGCCCGTAGCACTCCGGACGGAACCTCGTCGATATCGATCGGCATAAAGCCTGCCAGCGCCTGAGTAAGCGATGCCAGGGAGGGATAGGTATGCTCGGTTTTGAGCCACCGAAGAGGCTCGTGTCTCCACTTCGCGCGCGCATACCGGTGGAGAGCCAGAACGGTTGCGATGGAGTTGATGACGTTGGCCCATGTGCTACGAACCAGGACACCAGCCGCGAAGGCGGGTCCATAGATTCGCGTCGCGCACGCGGTACGGAACACAAGTTGGAATATCTGGAGAAACAAAGTCCACGGCAGCAGCAGCATTGCGAAAGGCGGTATTGCCTCGGACCTGGGAACCGCGGGCGTATGTCCCGCGGCCCAGGTTAGAAGCACATACAACAACAGCAGGTTGGCAAATGCACTGAGGGGATTTCCCACGACACCTTTACGATCCCGCCAGAACCAGAAGGCGCGGCGGACCCCGCCCCGCCACCCATGGCGCTCCCAGCTTTGTAGCGCGATTCCAGTAATCCAGCGGGTACGCTGCTGTAAGGCGGAGCGGAATGTGCGCGGGAAGAATTCTCTGGTGGCCATCGGCTCCGGTCCCTGGAATTGAACCGGAACGAACAACTGGCGGCAGCCGAGTTCATGGAGCCTGAGCCCGATTTCATAGTCTTCGGTCAAGCATTCGGGTTCGAAGACCCGGTTGCTGGAACACGATGCGAGCTTTTCGATTGTGTCGCGGCGGAACCCCGTGCCCACACCGTTCGACGGTATAAATCCGCCCAGGGTCTGGCGGGCCGGGATGTCTTTGATCTGGTATTCGGCAAATTCGTCGCAGTACACGCCGTGGGTCAACTCGAATAAAGAGGTCCTCAACGGCAGCACCGGCACCTGAATCATTTCCCATTTGCGGGAATAATAATTTATCAACTTCAGAGCGGCGGGGTGGATGACATCTTCCGCGTCGTGAATGACGAGAATTTCGAAGCGTACCTGCCGCTGCTGCTCGAAGAGGAGCAGATTCTGATAGACCCAGTTCAGACAATCCGATTTCGACGTCGGGCCGTCGTGCGGGCAGATTGCCAGATGGACATTCGGGAAACTGTCCTCGAGCTCCGCCACGGCCGCCACAGTTTCTTCGTCGTTCGGATAGGTGCAGAGAAAGAAGTCGTAATTGGAATATTCGAGGGAGGCGACGTTGTGCCGGATCATGCTGCCAATCACTTCGTGCTCCTGCCAGAGCGCAACCAGAATGGCAATCCTCTTTTCGGGTTCGGACCGAAGTTGAGAATCCGTCACCGGCGGGCGCAGTTTACGCAGCCAGGAGTAAAGAAAAGCCAGAGCAATCAACAGATCATCGAGCCCGCTAACGAAGATCCAGACAACCAGCGGCGCGACACAAAACGCCGTGAAATTATCGAGGAATCTCAGATAGTCTTCCAGACGGATTTCCACCAGGGGAAGTAGTGGACTACTCCTCGGCAATCTCTCAAATCAGTGGCTTCCCCCCAAATGAGGTTGACTTTCCCCTCGAAGTACCTGGTACTTCCCATACTTAAATCTGAGCATTTGAGGTAAGATTATGTTTTTAAAATGCAATTCTGGCCGGTTCTTTTTCTGGCTGCGGCTGCGACAGCCTTCGGAGCTTCTCCCTCCCGGGAGAGAATCGACGATTCCGCTGCTCTGGTGAATCAATTACAGGCTGAAGAGTGGCTTCGCGTCTGGCAGAAGCGGCTCAGCCTGGATGATTGGAAGGTTGAACTCCGGATCGTCCGAAGTTGGGAGTTGAAGCCCGACACTCTCGGAAACCTGCGCTGGAACAGCACAGCCCGGACGGCCACCATCCGCGTGCTCGATCCCGTCGATTACGATCTGCCTCTGGCGAAAATACCCCGCGATATCGAAATGACGATCGTCCATGAGCTATTGCATCTTCAGCTTTCGGTCCTGCCGAAAGACAGCTCGAAGAAGGCGGACGAGGAGCGCGTGGTGACGCGCATTGCAGAAGCCTTGATGAACCTGGATAACGAACGCCGGCCGGCGCCGGCAACGCTATCCCGCATGGGGGCCGAGGCCGGTCAATAAGGCGGGGCCAGCGAGATCAGCTCGAATTTTCTCGGATCGAGCCCGCGCTCCATCAACGCACGCGCACATTCTTCCGGAGAGTCCCCAATCGCCTCGATGCGGCGGACCGGCAGGGTTTGCGGTGAATAGATCTCCAGGGCAATGGTTTTTCCCGCAAATGCGGTGCGCTCCGTCAGCGAAAGGTCTTCGGGCGGGCGTCCGATGGCTTTTTGAGGATCCATGTCAGGTGGAGCCGCAGGGTGCGGCTAAACCCTATTCTAAAACTTCCGAAGCTCCTGGATGACGGCTTCCAGCCCCTTCTTTACGTAGATATTCGTCAACCGCTGTTCTTCCGGAGAAGGAGCCGCTACACCCTGCAATCCGCTCTGGTTCAAAGAACTGCGGCTGGGAATCCAGATCTCTCCGTTATCGAACTCCACCTGGCTGACGTAGCCGGTGACGCCCTGAATATCCACGATGCGGCCGGACGAGGACGAAAACCGGAGCGAAGTCGACTCCAGAATCTTACCCGTCTGTCCGGGAGCGAGGCCCAGACCGTCTGATGAGGGCACCGAACCGGCGAGGAATTGCCTGCCGTTGCGGTCCTTCAGGATCCATCCAATTTCCACATAGGAGACGGCGCGCTTCGACCTGTTTCTCACATCGATGCGCGGCGCCCGGATCTCGCTGCCGGAGGCGCGCGCTACACCGGAGATGGGGTCCACCGGCGAGTCCGGAAAACGCAGGAAGGCGAACTGCAACTCGTGTTCCGCCTCGAAGTTCGTAGCGCGGCCGCTGCGTGCGAACCGCACATCCATCCGCGGCCGTGAGGATAGCGCGGCGACGCTGGAGAGAAACGCCTGCCGCAGGCCCTCCGGGCCGCCAGAGTCGAGAACGGTTTTGAAGTACTGCCGGTCCCGGCGGGCTTCCATTTCCCACGCTCTCATCGACCGCCGCGAGTTCAGCTCATTCGGCCCGTAAAAGCTCAGATCGTCGAACAATACACCGTCGAGCTTGATGGTGACCAGCGGCCCCGTGCCCGATTGCAACGGCCGCATCAGGCGCATGTCCACGCGCACCGGAAAAACATCCCCCTCTCCGGCATCCAGGCTTGGCACAGCGACAGAGGCTTTGCCCCCCGGAGTCACGTCTTGCGCCTCCACCAGCAGGGTCACACCTCGGATTTTCGCCTGGCCCGAATTGCGCAGCGACAGGGATGTGCGAAGATCCAGCACCATGGCTCCGCCCCGCGCGGTAGCCCGCGATTCACCCCAATCGGCTGACACCACGCTGATGGGCGAGTCTTCCGGTAGCGTGATGTGCAAAGTACTGCGGGGGTCCAGCGGTTCGCTCTGCGGCCACGCCGCGAGCGCCCCGGCGAACAGCACCGCTGCCAGCCTATTCCGTGTAGACATGGTTAATCGTCACCTGACCCGTTTCCGAGTCGACGTAACGGGACCGGGCCGTTCCCTGCGCATTCACCAGAACAACAGCCTCTCCGCTATTCAACAACGTCAGCGTCCGCCCGTTTCTGTTCAGTTCGATCCCGCCGCTGGATGCGTTCACGACTGCCTCCGGCGCGGGCCTCGCTTCGAAGCCGGCTGTGTCCAGGTTTGGCCGCGGCATGGTTAACCACCAACCAGTGGCCACCAGCATGGTTGCCGAAGCCAGAGCGGTCACAGGGCGCCATCCGAGTCTCCGTTCGGGAGCCGGCCGCACCGGCACGCACTCGGCGGCCGCAAGGCCCACCCGGATGTTGGCTGTCATTTCGCCGGCCAGCCGCTGCCAGTTCAGTCCCTCCGGCAATGCTTCCGCCAGATTAACCGCCTTTTCCTGAGCTTCGCGAAACGCTCTCACCTCTTCCCGGCAGCGTTCGCACCGGTTCAGGTGCAGGCGGATCCGCCAGCCCGAAAATACACCGTGGTCGCCTCCCGCGAAAAGCGCCAACTCGGCCAGTGCAGGGTGCGTCATGGCTTTCTCCTCTCGATATAACGCCGGAACTTGATACGCGCGTTCGCGATATGAGAGCGCACCGTCGCCTTGGAACAATTCAGTTGCCGTGCCACTTCTTCGGCCGGGAGCCCCTCTACATCGCGCAGCAGCAGCGCTGTCCGCTCACGGCCGCTCAGCAGGCGCAGGCCATGATCGAGATAAGCCCGTTGCTCGGAGCGAAGCAGAATGTCCTCCGGGCTTTCATACGGCGGAGTCGACCTCGGTTCGGGTGCATCGTCCAGCTCGCAGAAAGAGATCCTGCCGTGGCGCCGCAGAAAGTCGATGGCCGTGTTGCTGGCGATGCGCGACAGCCAATGCGCCGCCTTGTCCAGATCTTTGAGCTGATCTTCGCGCTGCAGGGCTTTAATGAAAGCTTCCTGTGTCAGGTCCTGTGCGTCATCGATATTGCCAACCATGCGATAAATTTGCAGGAAAATCCTTCGCATGTGCTCTTGAACGAACCGGTCCCGCCGTTGCTGGGATTCGTCCGGGGAGCTTTCGAGGGGGGGGCGCGCGGCCTCTCTCATCATTCGGTTCAATCCTTCTATGGCCCCTGCCGGGCCGCAGGCTCCCCGGACCGGCGCGGGCGGGCCGGATTGGGAATGCTCCGTCGCGGGAGTATGTAAAAGCCTGACCATGCGCCTACAAACAGGATGACGAGCGAGTTCGGAAAACGTGTAGGGATTGTCGGCGCTATCCTAATTGTATTATGCGGGATGTTGCGATTATCGGCATCGGCAAAACGCCGTTTGGAGCCTTTCCCGATCGTGATCTGCGGTCCCTGGCCACGGAAGCCGGTTCCAAAGCCTTGACGGATGCCAACGTCAAGCCTGCCGAGGTCGAGGCGTTCTATCTGGGGAACTTCGCCGGCCCTTCCTTTATTGGCCAAAGCCATCTCGCCCCGTATATCGCGGCCCCTCTCGGGCTCACCGGAATTCCGGCGGTGCGCTGCGAGGCCGCCTGCGCTTCGAGCGGCGCTGCCTTTTTTCAGGCCGTCTCCATGGTTGGGGCGGGATTGTACGACCTGGTATTGGTCATAGGCGTCGAGAAGATGACCTCGCAACCTACTCCCCGGGTTACAGAGATTCTGGCCTCAGCCGGGGATCTGGAAGGGGAGGTGAAGGCCGGCGCCACCTTCCCGGCGCTGTTCGCGATGATCGCCCGCCGG
Source organism: Bryobacteraceae bacterium (assembly GCA_035714225.1). Classification (GTDB taxonomy): domain Bacteria; phylum Acidobacteriota; class Terriglobia; order Bryobacterales; family Bryobacteraceae; genus CAADGY01. The sequence continues at coordinate 13,674 of DASTMK010000205.1, forward strand.
CACATATATCAGTATGGGACCACGCGCGAGCAGATGTCGCTGGTGGCGGTGAAGAACCACGCCAACGGAGCGCGCAATCCTTACGCGCACATGCGAAAACCGGTTACGCTGGAACAGGCCATGGCCGGCCGGCTGGTTGCCGAACCGTTGAATCTGTACGACTGCTCCCTGGTGAGCGACGGCGCTGCCGCCGTGGTGGTGGCGCCGCTCGAACGCGCCGATGAATTCAACGGTAAGCCGGTTCGCGTTCGCGGAATCGCCCAGGCGTCGGATTTCGTCGCGCTGGATTCGAAAGACGACATCACGCGGTTCCGCGCCACCCAGAAGGCCGCTGACAAGGCTTACCGCATGGCGGACGCCACCGCGCGCGATATCCAGTTCGCCGAAGTCCATGACTGCTTCACCATCGCGGAGATCGTCGCGCTGGAGGACCTTGGTTTTGTTGCCAAAGGCGAAGGCGGCCCCTATACCCAGGACGGCTGTACAGCGCTCAACGGGCCGCGGCCAGTCAACGCCAGCGGAGGGTTGAAGAGCAAAGGGCATCCGGTAGGCGCAACCGGCGCCGGACAGCTTTGCGACCTGGTCCTGCAAATCCGCGGCGAGGCGGGGGAGAACCAGGTGGAACGGCACTCGCTCGGCTTGGCGCAGAATCTCGGCGGGTCCGGAGCCACTAGCGTTGTGACCATTTTGAGCGTATGAGCGATCGTCCTCCTCTCACGGCAGGCACCATCTACACGGAGACGGTAGTGCACTCCGCCCCGGAAGCCCTGGTCAACGAGGCGCCGTATCAAATCGCGATTGTCGAGTTCGATTCCGGCTCGCGCGTTACGGGCCGCATCGAGGGCGACCGTGTGTCCATCGGCGACCGCGTTTCTTTTTCCGGGTTCCGCAACGAGGTACCATTTTTCAGGAAGAGCTCATGAAACTGGCAGAACGTATGTCCCGCCTCGGCACGGAGACGGCGTTTGAGGTACTGGTGCGCGCCCGTGCGCTCGAAGCCCAAGGACGCAGCATTATCCACCTGGAAATTGGAGAGCCGGATTTCGAAACTCCGCGGCATATCCGCGAGGCGGCGAAAAAGGCGCTGGACGAAGGCTGGACCCATTACGGCCCCACGCAGGGCTATCCCGAACTGCGCGAAGCGATCGCATCTTCGATCTGCCACAGCCGCGGGATTCCGGTGGACCCCTCCCATATCTGCGTCGTGCCCGGTGGCAAGCCCATCCTGTTTTTTCCGATGCTCGCCCTACTCGAGCCGGGTGACGAGGTGATTTATCCCAACCCGGGATTTCCCATTTACGAGTCGATGATCCGGTTTCTCGATGCGGTGCCTGTTCCCATGCCGCTGGTGGAATCGCTGGGCTTCTCCTTCGACCTGGATCTGTTCCGGCAGCGTCTGAGCAACAAGACCAAACTCGTCATCCTCAATTCTCCCCAGAATCCGACCGGAGGAGTGATTCCGGCGCCGGACCTGGCGGCGATGGCGGAGATGTTGCGCGATCGCGACGTCATGGTGCTTTCCGACGAGATCTACTCCCGGATCTACTACGACGAGCCGCCCGTGTCGATCACCCGTTTTCCGGGCATGCTGGAGAAGACGATTCTGCTCGACGGTTTCTCCAAGATCTACGCCATGACGGGGTGGCGCATGGGGTATGGTGTGATGCCTCCGTGGCTGGTGGAAGCGGTGAACAAGCTGATGGTCAATTCGAATTCCTGCACCGCCAGCTTTACGCAGCGAGCGGGGCTCGCGGCGCTGAACGGACCGCAGGGCGAATCCGAAAAGATGGTGGCGGAGTTCCGCCGCCGCCGCGACGCTTTTTGCCAGGGGCTCAATTCGCTGCCGGGCTTCCGGTGCGCCATTCCTAAAGGCGCTTTCTACGCATTTCCGAACATCGAAGGCACGGGAATGCGTTCCCGCGAACTCGCCGACGCGCTTCTGGCCGAAACCGGCGTGGCGGCCTTGAGCGGCACCTCTTTCGGAGAGTACGGCGAGGGTTATCTGCGGTTCAGCTACGCGAATTCGCTCGAGAATTTGATGGAAGCTGTGGACCGTATCCGCAAATTCCTGAATAATCGCTGAATGGAAGTCTCATTCCAGCTCAAAATGGGCCAGCGCACCATGGACGCGGGCGTGAACCTGCCCGATGTGCCCGTCCGTACGCTCGACCTGCTTCCGGTGCTGCTGCCCTTCGCCAGCGCAATCGTAGATGCCAGCACAGCCGACGTGGAGGAGGAGGGGAAACACATTTCCTGCCGCGCGGGCTGTGGAGCGTGCTGCCGCCAACTGGTTCCCATCAGCCGCCCGGAAGCTCTTTATCTGGCCGCGCATCTCGACACCCTGCCGCCGGAACGCCGCACCATCATCCGCGAGCGGTTCCAGGTTGCCGTCGAACGATTGCGGGAGACAGGCATGCGCGAACGGCTCACCGGCTTCGAAGACCAGGGGCAGGACGCGCGTAGAGAAATCGGCATGGACTATTTCCGCCTGGGGATCGCCTGCCCGTTCCTCGAGGAGGAATCGTGCGGTATTTACGAGCACCGGCCGATGGCATGCCGTGAATATCTGGTGACGTCGCCCGCCGCCAACTGCGCGGACCCCCATCCCGAGACCATCGACACGGTTCCGCTCTACGCCAGACCTTCGGTTATCCTCTACCGCTTCGGCGACGGCAAGGGAGAAGACCGGCCGCGATTCCTGCCTCTCGTGTTCGCGCTCGAGTGGGCGGCGGCACATGCGGCAGATACACAAGCGGAGTTGCCCGCACCCGAGATGTTCCGCAATTTTGTCCGGAAAGTGGCGGAATGATCAGGCGAGAGGTGGCTATTTGCGGTGCTTCTGCCACCAGACTTCCGGCCGCCCGTCGGGTCCGACATGCGGATTCAGCTCCGTCATCATTCCGTATAACTCGGGCCGCCGCGCCCGTATGTAGGACGGCCCCGAAGCAAGCTCCCGTTTTTGGGGATCCAGGGTTGCCACCACGACGTCATCGCCCAACGTGCGGCATTCGACGAGAACTTCGCCGAACGGATCCAGAATCATGGAGCCACCCGGCTTGATGGTGCCGCCTTCCACGCCGATCGGATTCGAATAGATCGCGAAGACGCCGTTTTCCCATGCGCGCGCGGGAAGCCAGCGCATGATCCAGCCGCGCCCTTTCGGCCCGTCGAATTCCTGCCGCAGCCGTACCGGATCGCGTTCGCGGTTGTGCCAGAGTTCGGGGTCGACCGTGCCCCTTCCGGGCATCGGCGAAGGCAGGCAGCCGGTGACATGCGGCATCAGAATAATTTCCGCGCCCATCATTGCCGTCAGCCGTACGTTCTCCGGCAGGTTGTTGTCGTAGCAGGTGAGGATGCCGAAGCGGCAACCCAGCAGGTCGAAAACCGTGTAGCGATCTCCACACGTCAGGTATTGGCTGATAAAAGCGTGGATCTTGCGGTGCTTCGCCACGAACCCGTTTTCGTCTACGACGACGTAGCAGTTGTACATCCTGTCGCCCTCGCGTTCCACCAGGCCGGCGGCCAGCGCAACGCCGAGCGAGCGTGAGATCTCAGCCAGCTTTTCGGTGGAAGGTCCGCCGGGGACGCATTCGGCCAGCGCAAACAGCTCTTCGCGGGACAGCTTCTCGAGAAACGTGTAGCCGGAAATCGAGCATTCGTTGAAGGAGACGAGTTGCGCTCCTTCTCCGGCCGCCTTGCCGGACAATTCCGCGATTCTTTTCAGGTTGTAGGCTTTGTCGCCGTCGCGCACTTCAAACTGGCCGGCGCCTGCCCGTATCTCTTTCATCGATATTCCAGTCCGCTCAAGCCGGGTATTTTCCCTTGATGTAGTTGCTGAGCTGATCGATTGTCTCCGCCTGGGCCGAGATGATGGAGTTTACCAGATCTCCGATCGATACCAGCCCTGCCAGCTTGCCCTCTTCGAGGACAGGCAGATGACGGATGCGGTGGCGTGTCATGATTCGCATGCACTCATCGACGGTATGATCCGGCGTCACGGTCACCAGGTCCGTAGCCATGATCTCGTGTACTGTGGTGTCTTTCGACCTTTTGTCCTTCAGAATCACCTTCCGCGCGTAATCGCGTTCGGAAATGATGCCTACCAGCCGGCCGGATTCCGCCACGAGCAAAGCGCCGATATCGCGGTCGGCCAGCATAAGCAGCGCATCATAGACGGTCGATTCCGGCGAAATCGTCCAGACCTCGCCGCCCTTGCGCCTCAGAATCGAGCATACGGTTTCCACCATTCTGCCAATTGCTCCTTACCCAGATTCGTTACTCTTAATATCAGCCCGCCAACGCCGCGTCAAGTGTGGCACCGCCATCCGCGTACACGCCGGATGGTATTGTGTGCGTTATGCACTCACGTCGCAGCTTCACAGGAGCCCTTCTGGGGTTTTCCGCCTCCCAGAGTCTACCGGCCGCGGCGGCCGATCCGGCGTGGATGGGAATTGCGGAAGGCGGCGGCCTGTTACGCCGCAAGAAGCTCTCGCCCATAGAGTGGACCAAAGCCTGCCTCGATCGCATCGAAAAACTCAACCCGCGCCTGAATGCGTTTATCACCGTCACCGCCGAACAGGCCCTGGCGGACGCGCGGCGAATGGAGAGCGAGCTTCAGGCAGGCAAAGTACGAGGGCCGCTTCATGGCGTGCCCATCGCTCTGAAAGACCTGATCGACACGACCGGTATACGCACCA
>DASTMK010000206.1:0-4132 GCA_035714225.1 Bryobacteraceae bacterium
ACGTTCAACGCGACGACAACTCGAAGAAATACAGCGTCGGATACAAGTTGCTGGCTTTTCGGGAAGGCAGCGCCGCGCGAACCAATCTCAACTTGCGTGCTCTGGCTTTGCCTCTTATGGAAGAGTTGACGGAGATTACCGGGCTTACGTGTCATTTAGCCACGTTCGAGAAGGACGAGGCAGTGTATATCGAAAAGGCAGAGCCCGCCGGTTTCATACGCCTCAACACGTGGGTGGGCAAACGAAATAGTCTCCACTCCACCGCGGTTGGCAAAGCCCTGCTGATGTTCACGCCTGAAAACCAGATTCGCAAGATCCTCAAGGATGCTGGTCTTCCGCGCAAGACGGATCGGACCATTACCACCGTCGAAGCGTTTCTTGAGGACATGGCGCGGTGCCGGGAACGTGGGTTCGCGGTGGATGATGGTGAAGACGAGAACGAAGGATGCTGCATCGCCGCACCCATCTTCTCCGGTGACGACCACGTAGTTGCCGCCGTCGGACTATCCGGAACCGTCGCCCAGATCGATGCACAACGAAGGGAAGCCATCGGTAAACTCATTACGAACTATGCACGGCAGATTTCGGCGCGCAGCGGGCAGCTATATGCCGTCCCACTGCCGCGTGCCGCCAAGAATATTAACCGGGCCGGCTAGGCATTCAGACGCCTGCCGCCGCGATTCGAACAACGCCTGCGGTTCGAACGGATTCCCGGCACGCCTCCACAACGCGAACGGCCGCGATCGCATCCTCTGCGTTTGCGACGTCATTTTCCGTTCTACCCAGCACGCAATCGGCAAAGTAAGCAAGCTCCGCCCGGAACACGTTCTCCAGTACTTGCGGGTCCGAATGAGCCAGAACCTCGGCTTGCGCACTGGGGCGGAAGCAGGTCAGACTTGCCCCACCTGGACGGCCATTCCCTTGTGCCGGCTCTTCGATTTCGTGCATTTCGAATTGCGCGAGGTTCATGGAATAGTCCAGCGAGCCTTCATCGCAGACGGCCTTGGCGGTGAAAATCATGGGATCGCCTTTAAGCATGTAGCTTGCCTCGATTAACGCGCAAGGACCATCCGGATACGTCAAGATCGTGTAGACGTGATTCAATCCTCCGTCCGCACTGCGAACTCCCGCGCAATAAATAGTGCCCGGAAGGCCGAATGTCCAGAGCAGGAAATCGATGTCATGAATCTGCAAATCGAGAATGGCGCCACCCATCCTGTTCGGGCTGTTCCTCCAGCCTTCCCGGCCTGGCACGCTTACGAGCAACGAAAGCATACGGCGGAGCGTGACGGTTCTGCATGCACCCAATTGTCTTGATTGCAGGACGTCTCGCATAATCCGATACTCGGGCCAGAATCGGAGCACATGAGCAACCAGCATCTGGACACCCGCGCTACGGCAAGCATCGATCATCGCGATCCCATCGCCACTTGTCATGGCAATCGGTTTTTCGCAAATAACGTGTTTGCCAGCGGAGGCCGCCGACTCGGCATAGGAGCGGTGCAGATCGTTCGGCACACACAGATCGACAGCGACGACGCGCTCATCATCGAGCATTTGCGCCCAGTTGTCGTACACCACAGCCCCAAAGTCCCGCGCAAATAAATCGGCGGAACCGGGATTCCTCCCACGACAGACTGCGAGTTGGATTTCGGAGTTGGAGAGCAGTCCTTGCGCGTGTAGTCGCGCGATATCTCCGAGCCCCACGATCCCGATTCGAGGGCGCCCGTTCATTGCGATGACGCCTCCAAGGCACCTCCGGCAGCAATCCCAACAATGCGATCCATAGCACGTGAAGTGGCTTCGAGTATGGAATCCCCGTGATATTGAAAAGGAAACTGCTCGGCGATCCAGTATCCATCGAACCCTGTCTTGCGGGCGGCATCCACCACCGCAGGCCAGTTCACATCACCAGCCAGAAGCGGCACAAATCCGTTGATGTTCCCGACCTGGCGGCGAAAATCCTTGAGGTGGACCTGTTGGACACGGTGGCCGAGAATGCGCATCCACTGTTCCGCGAAGCCGAACAGAGTGACATTGCCGGTATCAAGAAGAACGCCGCAGTGTGTGCTGGCTACCTCGTCGATGAGCCTTCTCATTTCGAGCGGGCTGAGAAGAAACATGTTCCAGATCGGCTCCACCAGTACAGAGACCTTGAGCCGTTCGGCGTCCGCGACCACCTCGCGCAGGCCGGCGACCGTGCGATTCCACGCGTCTTCGTAGTCCACCTGGTCGGTCTGGGAGTCCCACATCCTGCCGACATACCCGGGTATCACCAGCACACCCGCGCTGTTCAGTTCGGCGGCGACCTCGATCGCACGTTTGACAACCTCCACGCCGCGAGCGCGAACGGTTTCAGTGCCGGATGTGAGCGAGTACTCGAGCGGCGCGATCTCGAGGCTGGGGAGATCGACCCCTTCATCGGCGGCGAATTGCCTGATACTGAGGAGCACACCGGTCGATGAAGCAAGGTTAAGAACGCCGCCTTCCAGCGCCAGATAAGGCTGCACGCCGGTGAAACCGGCACCGCGCACACGGCTGAAAATCCGGGCATAGTCGTCAACCGACCGTATGAAGCCGCACCCGCCGAGAAAGTTGGGCTCCTCCGCGAAGGCGCGAATTACGATGCCTTTTTTGTACCGTTTCGTCATCAGATCATTTAGACGTGGTCAGTTCGGCCGGTGGAGCGATTGTAACCTTGCCCGTCGCAGCCCACTCCGCACCACGTACGAAAGTAGCAATAAAAGGAGCGCTCTTGATCGACACCATGTCGTGGCCAAGCGCCGTCGTAAATACACGTCCCCCACCGTAAGTCGAGGCCCACATGACCGGTTGTTGCTTGCCGGAGCCGCAGACTTTCGGCTCTCGTTCCGTGCAGTTGTTGGGATCGTCAAACGCCGTGGCAAGTATCGCGATGTCCTTCTGCATGTGCAGTCCCTGGTTCAGTTCGTCGGACTGCATAAACGAAGCGGGCAATCCGGCTACAATCGGATGTTCGGGAGCCACAATTTCAACACGGAAGGTGTGATACGGAGCGTGTTTCGATCCGGTCCGCCACGCACCGCCGATCATGCGCTCGTACTCGGGCCACTCAGCAAAGGAACTGAGTGAGGCGTGGTAGGCTACGAGTCCTTTCCCCCGCTTCAAGTGATCGAGAAGCGCCATGCGGCTGCGATCCGGAAAGGTCGGCCCGAACCTGCCAAGATAGTTTGTGTAGTTCAGGATGACGACATCGTAGCCGTTCAGGGTTTCCTGCCCGATGCCAGCGGGTTCTTCATTGATTCGAACCTCAAAGCGGCCGGAGGCTTCCAGGTGCTGCCTGAGAACTTCGGTCATCGGCCTCCACGGGTGCATGTTGTAGCCAGTCAGTATGAGCGCCTGAAGCCTGGTTGCGTCACGTCCTGGAACAGCGGTAGTCTGGGTGTCCGCGGCAGCCGCAAGTAACGCTGCTGCTATGATTTTCCACTGCATCGAGCCCCTCCCCTGAACGGTATCCGTCAAATCAGAATATGGATACTATATCAAAAAATTGAGTACAAGTGCTGTTTTTTACCTTTTTAGACTTGACTTCTCAGCTTATTGAGGATATATCAGAAACATTCGCTCAGGAGGAGCTCCCATGGCACAAAACTCAATGCGACTTGGCACACCCTTTCTCACACTCACTCTGGTTCTTGTTGCTGCGCTGGCTCTACTTTCAACGCCAGTCGTCGCGCAAAACCTCACTGGCCAGATTTCAGGATTGATTCTCGATCCAACCGGTAAGACGGTTCCGGACGCCACGGTTGTCCTGACGAATCAGGAGACGCAGCAACAACGCACCGTTGCAACCGATCAGGAGGGCCGTTTCCTGTTCACACAACTCTTGCGGGGCACGTACACGCTGACCATCACCGCGCCCGGTTTTAAGCAACTCAAGAAGGAGAACGTCGTACTGACCGCCACCGAGCGGCTGGTTTTGCGCGATTCCATACTCGAGGTCGGGAACGTGACGCAATCAGTGCTGGTAACGGCTGAGGCAGCTCGTGTCGCCACGGAAAGCAGCGAGCGGGCCGGAGTCGTCACTTCCACTCAGATCCAGCAATTGCCGACCAAAGGGCGCGACATCATGGATGTCGTCCGGACTCTCCCT
>DASTMK010000207.1:0-2237 GCA_035714225.1 Bryobacteraceae bacterium
TCGGATGATCGAGTGACCACTGGATGGAGTTTCCGTATCTTTCCGCCAGCCTGTCTTGCACATCTCCCATCCACCGGTAAATCGCACCAAATACTCCCGGCCGCCGGGCCGCGGCTTCATTGACACGGAGATACTTTGAGCAGAGCATTGGCACAATCGTCAACGCCACGAACAACGAACAAAGCAGCGAAAACGATACAACATAAGCGAGCTGCTGGAACGTCACTACCGACATTCCACTCAGGAAAAATACGGGAACGAAGACCGCAACCGTTGTAAAGGTGGACGCGGCAATCGCAAGTCCCACCTGTCCGCTACCTCTCACCGCCGCTTCCTTCGCTCCAGTTCCTTTTTGCCGGTGCCGGAAGATGTTTTCGAGCACCACAATGGCGTTGTCGACCAGCATGCCGACTCCGAGAGCCAGGCCGCCGAAAGATACCGTATTGAGTGTGAAGCCCGCGAAGAACATCAGGGCAAATGTCGCAATCACCGAGATCGGAATTGCAATGGCGATGATGAGAACACTCGAAAAACTTCTCAGGAACAACAGAAGAATCACGACGGCTAGAATCGAACCCATGATCGCCGAACTCTTTAAGTTGTCGATGGAAGCCTTGATGAATTCCGATGTGTCGCCGGTGGCGGAGATGCGCACATTGGGGTAGTCGCGATGAATGCGGTCTACTTCGTCCCAGACCGCATCGGCGACTGTTACGGTATTCGCGCCGGATTGCTTATAAACGAAAAGCCGGACCGCAGGGGCGCCATCGACGCTTACTAATTGCCGGGTCTCCTCGTGCGAGTCCTCTACGTTAGCGACGTCCCTCAGATAAACGGGAATCCCGGTGCGTGTAGTAAGCACCAGGTTCCGGATCTCATTGAGATCGTCGAATTCCCCTTTCGTCCTCAGCAGTACTTCGAACCTGCCCTCCTCTACCGGTCCCACCGGCCGGTTCAGGTTTTCCCGGCGCACCAGGTCCACGATGTGATTGACGGAGAGGTCGAGCGCGCGGAGCTTCGTCAGATCGAGATCGACGTGGATCTCACGCCGCAGTCCTCCGCGAACGGTGAACTGCGCGACGCCGGGCACGCGTTCGAGCCTGTATTGAATCTGTTTCTCAACGAAGTACCGCAGCGTCTTGGGATTCATGTCCGTGGCGGCCACCGTCAGGAACATGATGGGCCGCTGGGAAACGTCGAACTTGAACATTACCGGGGGCTCCATGTCCTCCGGCAACGTACCGCGGCGGCGGTCCAGGCGGATACGAAGCTCGTTGGCCGCCTCGTCGATATCTACACCGTACTCAAACCCGACACGCACCTGCGTGATTCCCTCGCTGGAGTTTGAGGTAATCTCCTCCACGCCGGGAGCCGAAGCGAATGCTTCCTCGAGCGGGCGCGCCACCAGGGTCTCCATTTCCTCCGGGGCCACGCCGGGATATTCGGCGCGCACACTGATCGTGGGGTACACCAGTTCCGGCATCAGATCCACGGGAAGGCGGACAAAAGCGATGCCTCCCAGCAGGATCAGAATGAGACACGCCATGAGCGTGGTTACGGGGCGATTGACGGAAAATTCAGGAAGGCTCATGGCTCGCTATTCCGGTTTCTCCTCCCCTGCCCGCCCGCCTGCGACCCGAATCTCGTCGCCTTCGCCGAGCATGGTCGCACCGCTGGTCACGATGCTGGTACCGGGCAGCAGGTTGGCCATCACTTCCACCTGTTCGCCCTGCGTCAGCCCGGTTTCGATAGGGCGAAATTCAGCCTGATTCCCCTTCGGAATGTATACTCCGGGCTGCTGGCCGCGATAGACCAGCGCTTCCCGCGGAATCAATACGGATTCACGAAATGTAGCCAGATCCAGCATCACACGGGCAAACATTTCCGCCTTCAGGCGGGCGTCGCGGTTTGGAATCTCCACTTCAACCGAAGCACTGCGGGTGGCGGCGTCGAGCACGGGACTGATCCGAACCACGCGGCCCTGAAAATCCTCTCCTCCGAAGGCATCTACTTTGACGATCGCCGTGTTCCCGACCCTTATATTGCCGATGTCCCGCTCCGGTACGTTCGCCACGGTAACCATTACGGAGAGGTTCACCAGGTTAATGATGGGCGTGGAAGGACCAAGAAGCGCCCCGGGGTCGACATAACGCCTCGCGACAGAACCCGCCATGGGCGCGTAAATCCGGGTCTGCTGCAACTGGATCTTGAGTTCATTCAACTCGGCCTGAGCCTGG
>DASTMK010000208.1:0-34709 GCA_035714225.1 Bryobacteraceae bacterium
GAATTCCTATCTGTGCTTTCAATTTGTATACTCCTGGATCAGTTCTAACAGCACTCCGCCTGTCGACGACGGATGGACAAACACATACCGGTGTCCGCCCGCGCCCGTGCGCGGCTCGTTCAGGATCTTCGCTCCGGCTGAACGGAGGCGCTCGACAACCGCGTCGAGATCGGGGACACTGAGCGCCACGTGATGCAACCCCTCGCCTCGCTTTTCGATGAACCGGGCAATAACGGAATCCGAAGCCGCCGCTTCGAGCAATTCGATTCTCGGTCCGCCGGCGGCGAGCATTGACACCTTCACTTTTTCCGCCGGCACGGTCTCCGGTTCGCTCGCTTGCATTCCAAGCTGGTCGCGATAAAAGCCAAGCGCGATTTCGAGCGAACGGACAGCGATACCAAGGTGGTCGATCTTAAATCCGCTGAAGCCATTCATCGACGATCGAATAAGGATCCTTTCTGCGCAATGCCACGTCGTGCGCGGCGCCGTCCAACTCCGCGGCCGGAATCCGGTTCAACAGCCGCTCCCGGTACATCTCGAGCAGGCGGCGGCGCCAGATGTGCTCGCTTCGCCCGTTCCCGGCGCGGCTTCCGGCGACCGAGCGTATTGCATCGAGAGCTTCGGCGATGCCAACTTCTTCGGACGCGACCACACGCACAACCGGAGGCGCGGGGCCATCGTGATGAGCCAGACCCAGCATCGCGTGTATTTCACGCTCCAAGCGGTCCGCGCCGGGTTGGTCCGATTTGTTGATCAGAAAGACGCCGGCGATCTCCATGATACCTGCCTTGATCGCCTGAACGTCGTCGCCCATCCCGGGCACCAGCACGACGGCGGTGACATCGGCGAGCCGTACGATGTCTACTTCGTCCTGCCCCACGCCGACCGTCTCTACGATTACGACATCCATGCCGGCGGCATCGAACAGCAGCGCCATGTCGGTAGTAGCCGGGGCAAGGCCGCCCAGATGGCCGCGCGTTGCCATGGAACGGATGAACACGCCCGGATCCGCATAGTGGGACTGCATACGGATGCGGTCGCCCAGAATGGCGCCGCCGGAATAAGGGCTGGTGGGGTCCACGGCAATGACGCCCACACGCTGCTCCTCGCGCCGGAGCAGACGGATGATGCCATCGGCCAGCGTGCTTTTGCCGGCGCCCGGAGGGCCGGTGATACCCATCACCAGCGCGTTGCCCGTATGGGGAAAAAGCTCGCGCAGGAGAGCGTCTGCCTCGGGCGTCCTGTTTTCGACGGCGCTCGCGGCGCGTGCCAGGGCCCGCACATTGCCGCTACGGATCTGTCGCGCCCATTCCGGCATCAGCTCTTCAGCAGTTGTCTTGCGATCACCAGCTTCTGGATTTCACTGGTGCCTTCGCCGATGGTACACAGCTTCACATCGCGATAGAATTTTTCGACGGGGTAGTCCTTAATGAAACCGTAGCCGCCGTGAATCTGTAGCGCTTCATCCGCCACCCGGACGGCGATCTCGGAGGCGAAAAGCTTCGCCATGGCGGATTCCCTGGTGACGCGATGCCCGTGATCTTTCATCCACGCCGCGCGGTATACCAGCAGGCGGGCGGCGTCGATGGAAGTCGCCATATCGGCCAGTTTGAACTGAATCGCCTGAAATTCCGAGATGGGCCGCCCGAACTGCTTCCTCTGCTTCGAATAGCCGAGGGCCGCGTCGTAAGCGCCCTGCGCCAATCCGACCGATAATGCCGCGATGGAAATGCGTCCACCGTCCAGAATGCGGAGGCTATCGATGAAACCTTCGCCCGGCCGGCCGAGAAGCTGCGACTTAGGTAGCCGGCACTCCATAAATCGCACCTCGCCGGTGGAGCTGGCGCGCATACCCAGCTTGTTTTCCTTCTTGCCGAGCCGGAACCCGGGTGTGTCTTTGTCGATGATGAACGCGGAGATGCCATGATGTGCCGCCGCCCGGTCTGTCACCGCCATGGCGACGCAGACGTCGGCTTCGTGCGCATTAGTGGTGAATGTTTTTCCACCATTGAGGACCCAGCCGTCGCCGTCGCGCACGGCCGTCGTGCGAGTGCCCGCGGCATCCGAACCCGCTTCCGGTTCGGTAAGAGACCAGCAGCCGATCCACTCCCCGCTGGCGAGCTTCGGGATATACCTGCGCTTCTGCTCTTCGCTTCCGGCCGTGAAGATGTGGTTGGCACACAGCGAATTGTGCGCCGCCACGATGAGGCCGACGGCCGGATCAACGCGCGAGAGCTCCTCGATCAGGATGGAATACTCGATATAGTTCAGTCCGGCGCCACCGTACTCTTCGATAAAAATCGCGCCCATGAAACCCAATGCCGAGAGTTTCGCGATCGCCTCGCGCGGGAAGGTCTGCGTTTCGTCCCACTTCATGACGTGCGGCGCAAGCTCCGATTCGGCGAATTCGCGGACCATCTTCCTGAGCTGTAACTGCTCCGGGGTATAGTCGAATTCCATAGCGTCAGTGAGTGGTGTGCAGCTAGACGATGTCTTCCTTCACGGGGTCCCAGCGGACGGTGCGGCCCTGCCGGTAACTTTCCACCGCCATGCGGCAGGCAATCGACACGCGATAGCCGATATCGAAGGGGCAGTTCGGCTCTTTACCGGTGCGGGCGCATTCCAGAAAATCGGCCATGTGCGCGGCGGGGGCCGTTTTGGTTTGTCCCATCAGCTCCGAGCCATCCCGGCGGTTTACTTTCTGCGGCAGGTAACGAATCTGCTGCGCCCGGGCAATGGTGCCGTCCGTTCCGAGCACGTCCTCGGAGCTGCCGAGCTGGTTGTTGCCGAAGCCCGAATCCCAGCTAAACAAAATCTCCTCGGAATGTTCCATCGCGACGTTCATCGTGTCGGGCACCTCACGGCCGTCCTTCCAAAGGAATACTCCGCCGACCATTGTCACCGCGGCGGGAATCTGAAGGCCCAGCACTTTGTACCAGAACGCGAGCTGGTGGCACATGTTCTCATAGACGTTGCCGCCCGAATAATCCCAATAGAACCGCCAGTTGGCGTACCGGTTCGGATCGAACTCGCGCCGGGGCGATTCGCCGAGGAACGAATTCCAGATGATGTTCTCGGCCGTCATGTCCGGATAGAGCGGGCGGGTCCACTGCGGCTTGCCGTGCGGCGTATTCCGGTACATGTGCGCGTGGATGGCGGTAATCTTTCCCATTGCCGCGGGGTCGGCGAAGCGCGTGGCGTCGGCGATCTGTCCGGAAGAGCAGGACTGGTGGCCAATCTGTACAGCCAGGCCGTTCGTCTTCCGGTAGGCTGCGCGCATCGCCTTCGCGTGATCGACGGTGAACGCCATCGTCTTTTCCTGGTAAACGTGTTTGCCGGCGTCCAGTGAGGCTATGAAATGCTCCGCATGCAGATGCTGCGGGGTGGCGATCAGGACCGCATCGACCGACTTGTCGTCGAGCACGTGACGGTAATCGAGGAAGGTCCTGGCAGTGGGGGCCAGTCTTCTGGCTTCTTCCAGGCGGCGGGCATAGATATCGGCAAAGGCTGCAAACTCGACATTCGGCTGCGAGATGACCTCGCGCACGAGTTCCATACCACGAGCGCCAGCGCCGATGATGCCGAGCCGGACGCGGTCGTTAGCTCCCAGAACCGAGGCGGGCGCGGCCAGCGTACCGGCAATTCCGGAGGCCATCTGCCCGATGAATGTGCGGCGTGAATTCATACTTCTATTCCTTTGGATTGGAAAGGGTAGTTTCATCTTAGCATCGCCCTCGGCAATGCCACTCCCCGTTCAATTGCCAGAAGTGCTAATGTGGCAAACTGGAGCGAGAGATCCTCAATCCAAGTGGCTTACTACAGGAGGCCGAATTGAAACAAAATGTTTCCCGCAGACATTTCATGGCCGCCGTGCCGGCAGCAGGGTTGGTAGCACCTATGGCTAAGGCGGCGGAGAAGCCCGCTTTACTTGGGGGCAAGCCGGTTCGCACGGCACGCTTTCCGTCCTGGCCGCGCTTCGACAAGACGGAGGAAGAGGGCGTTTTGAAGACGCTCCAAAGCGGCAACTGGTTCCGCGGGAACGGCAAAAACGTCGCCCGCTTCGAAGAAGCCTATGCCGCCATGACCGGCGCCAAGCACTGCCTGGCAACGGCAAACGGGACCAGCGCGCTGCTAACGTCGCTGGGTGCGCTTGGAGTAGGCGCGGGCGACGAAGTGATTCTGCCGCCCTACACGTTCGTCGCGACCGTGAATGTGATCCTGATGCTGAGCGCGATGCCGGTGTTCGTCGACTCCGACCGGGAATCGTCGCAGATCGACGCAAGCAAGATCGAAGCGGCCATCACAAACCGCACGCGCGTCATCATGCCGGTCCATTTGGGCGGCAACGCGGCCGACCTGGATGCGATTATGGCCATCGCGCGCAAGCGCAATGTTCCGGTGGTGGAGGATGCCTGCCAGTCGCACCTGGGCGAATGGCGCAACCGCAAAGTGGGCACGTATGGCACAACCGGATGCTTTAGCTTTCAAGCGTCGAAGAACCTGAACTCCGGGGAGGGCGGCGCGATCCTCTCCAACGACTCGGCCCTCATTGAGAAGTGCTATGCGTTTCACAACAACGGACGGGGCAGGGCATCGGGCGGATACGATTTCTCTTATGCCAGCCGCGGGTCCAATCTCCGGCTTGCCGAATTCCAGGGTGCGCTGCTGCTGGCGCAGATGAAGCGCGTGGAAGAACAAGCGGCCACGCGCGACCGCAATGCGCTGTACCTGAGCAGTCTTTTGCGTGAGATTCCCGGCATTAAACCCGCCCGCATGTACGAGGGCTGCACTCGCAACGCCTATCACCTTTACATGGCGCTGTACGACAAGAACGAGTTTGCGGGATTACCGCGCGCCAAATTCCTGAAAGCCCTTTCTGCCGAGGGCATTCCCGCATCCGCCGGCTACTCGCCCCTGAACAAAGAGCCGTTTATCAAGAACACTCTCAACTCGCGCGGCTACCAGGCCATCTACTCCAAGAAGCAGATCGCCGAGTGGGAAGAGAGGAACCGCTGTCCGGAAAACGACCGGCTATGCCAGGAAGCCATCTGGTTTTCGCAGACCATGTTGCTCGCCGGCCGCGAGGACATGGAGCAGATTGCCGAAGCGGTACGGAAGATTCACACCCACGCCAAAGCGCTGGTGGCGTGAGTGCCCTGCGGGAGCCGGCGGCGCTTCGCCGGCTAAGGATGCAGGAAAATGAGGGTAAGTTCCAAAGCGGTCAGTATCTGCCTTCTAATATGCTGGATCGCTGGTGCGCAGGTAACAACTAAGAAGGAATGGTCAGGCCTTACCGCATTATCAAGCGGAGAGACTATCAAAGTGAAGTTGCAACATGGTAAGCCAGTGACTGGCGGGTTCGCCGGCTTGCATGATACGGACATCGTGGTGAGGACTCGACAGGGTGAACGTGTCATCCCCAGGACTGATATCCAGAGAATAAGTGTGCGGCGCCGGGCCGCGAAGTACGCGCCACTGATCGGATTGGCGACGGGGTTCGGCGTAATGGTTGGCATCTTAGGCAATGGAGGGGATTTGGTTGCTTCGGGATATGCAGCTTATCTCGGTGCCGGTGCTGGGATTGGCTACCTGGGCGGATGGCTCGTAGGGAAAGCCGCCTCTGACAAGGTCGTGTACGATGCCTCCCCATGACGATGCTCCCCGGTGCGGCTGCCGGGCCATCTGGTGGCGTGAAAAGGTCAAACTTGCTGGCGCGCGCGGCTCGGTAGAATCGCTGAGAGTTACCGAGCCGCGACCGTGAGCCTAGCACGCGAATGTGGTCGTATCGCAATCGGCTCTGACACAGGTTTTTGATCTTCCTGTTTCAGATTCCAAATCGCGGCGGCACGGAGTGCAGGCCGGACGGCAGCGCGGACCACCACCGCCGCCAACCCCACCACCCCCGCCGGACCCGTGCTCATCACTGGCGCCGATATGGTCCATCCGGTAACAGGTGTCCGCGCAGAAAGGGTCGCTGCCGGCAAGGGAACAGCCTTGGAGGCAAAGAAGCAGATCGAGTTGGCGCTTGAGTTGTGGCACTACGGCCTGTGTGCCCGCCGGCGCGCCGGAGTGGCCGACGGCTGCACGATAGCGGCCGCTGGAGCTGTAAAGCGATATGCTCGCCGTAAATCCGGGAATGCTCATTGTGTTCTCCTGTTGGTTTCTCAGTCTAACGATCGTAGTAAGGCGACAACTTCGTCACCAGGAAGGGGAACTCTTCGGTGACATCCACCCGCACAAAGAATTTCTCCGTGAAATCGTTGGTGCGGCTGGTGTAGAAAAAGATGACGTCGGCGATGTTACGCGCGCCGTTTAAGGGCGACGGGCGCACTTCGACACCGGTGAGCGAAAAATTCCGCTCGAACTGCTCTCGCGCCTTGGTGTAGATCCCGGGATAGCGCATGGCCAGGTAGTTCAACGCGCGGTGATCATCCGTGGCCCCGGCGTTATCCGTCATATGAAGGATTCTGTCGAGCACTTCCGCCGCCGCCGCTCCAAACTGTTTTTCGGTCATTTTCTCGGGCCGCGGAATCGCCTGAATGAGCGCTACACGATCGAAGGAGTACACCTGGTCGAATACGACGATCGGAACCATCAGCCCATTACAGAACTCCGGCGGCGCAATGGGCCCCCGCACGCCAATCACGGCATCGAGATCCATCGGACTTGGTTGTGGACGGAGGGCCTCCACCAGCCGGTCGAAATCCGCGGGATCGCGGGGCTGTAAGATGTATGTCTCCAGACCTTGAACCGTAAACACCCAGCACATCTGCCGGGCAAGATAGCGATTCCCAGGTTTGGAGAGAACGCTATGAAGGACCTCCGGGCCGGTCTGTCCGGCGGTGGCAGCCCGTCCAGCCGCTTGCGCGAATTCCTTCTCGGCGGAAAGGCGGGGAAAGCGCGCCTCGATACGTCCGATGGCGTACACGTGCGAGACAGGCGCAGAAGCGGCTGTGCCCGCGCATGTTGTGCACGGCGCCTCGCCGGCAGGTATTACCACGGCATCAAGCCGGGTCTCACTCTGGCGCACGAATTGTTCTTTCGATTCCTGTTCTATTTCCATAGGTAAACCTCCTCGCAAAATCAGTCTGTAACGCCGGAGTTACCCGCGCCGGCCCGTGATGACCACACGGCGGTTCAGCGCGGCGGCCCGCCGCTGACACGCTCCGCAGGGCTTGATGCCCACATAAGATGTAGCTCGCTTGATGACGTCGCCGAGCCCAATCTCCTCACCCGCGGTGAATCCGGGCAGGTGCAGGCGGCGTGGCTCTTGTTCGCTCTGGACCATGGGGTCGCTGTGTTCGTCTGGTTTGTTCATGGATTTCATCTCCTCGCGTTTCTTCTCAAAAGGGATTGATAAGCCGCCTCCGCATCGAGCAGGGGCGGAACTACCGAAGCTCGCCGCGGTCCGGACCTACCGGTGACGGCCAGCATGATCCGGGCGGCCGGCGCGGCGGGAAATTCCGACCACAGAAGTGCAATCGTCCCGGTCACAAACGGCGCCGCGACGCTGGTGCCCCCGAGCGTGACCGTTTGTCCTTCCGCTCGCAAACTGGTGATGGCAGCTCCGGGCGCAGTTAAACCACGCCTGCCAATCGAGCCGCCGAAGTTCGAATCGCTCAACGGTCTGCCCCGAAGGTCGCAAGCTGCCACGGGAATGACCCAGGGATGCCTGGTAAGAGCGGAACTGCCGATGGTGCTCTGGTTTCCCGCCGCCGCGACAACAATCACGCCCCGCCGTGTGGCCCGGTCTACCGCTTCTTCCAAAGACCGTTCTCCCGTAGAGGAAGACCGCGTGAGGGCCAGGCTCAGGTTGATCACTTGCGCGCCTGCATCGATGCAATCGACGATGGCTGCCGCAAGCTCCCGGGGTGTAGCGCTCGGCATGCGATCACCGCCCGCCGCTCCTTCGATAAAGAGGGAACGAATCAGAAGCGTACAGCCGGGGCAGATGGCGGGTGCTGAAGAGCCTCGCCTTGCGGACAGGATTCCAGCCACGAACGTCCCGTGCAGGCAGGCCGCGCTGTTAGCCCGCGTGCATGCTCCGCCATGATGACCCGGGACCTCGTGCAGGCGTTCCCTCGACAGATCGGGATGCCGGGTCATAACAGGCCCATCGATCAGCCCGATTTTCACGTCAGGGCTGCCGCTGGTGCGTTCCATCAACGCCATGAGTTTGGTGATCTCCAGGGCGACCATAGAGTCCTTGAGTACCGCCTTCGTTATCGAATCCGCTGTTATTTCTATTGGCGAGAAAAAGGGGGAAAATTAGCGAGCTTTCGGAAACCAAGCCAGCCTGGCAGTACCAGCCGGCAGTACCCCTAACCTATCCACATGGAAACCATTTCGATATGCTAAAGCCATCGTGATGGAGAAAAGTTGAATGGCGAAGAAGCGAATTATCGCGCATTGCATGCGTGAGGAAGAACTCGCCACCGCGGTTGAGATGATGCCGGATGGAGAGAAGACGGAGAGCTACGTCATCGGCGATATCGAGGAGTCGGACATCCCGAAGCTGCAAGCGAAAGGGATCATTGTCCAGGACATCGACGCCGGTCTGCGCCCGCCCCTGCGCGGCACCGAAGACCGGTTCGAAGCTTTCGCGTTCGCGGGTGCGCGCGCCGGCTTCGGCGCCGCGGAACCGGTAGTCGATACGACCCGGGCGAATTACTACAACCTGGCCTTACAGGGCCCGTTGCTGGAGGAATGGCGAAAAGAGTTGACGGACCTCGGCGTCAAAATCATTCACAGCGCACCCAACCACGTGATCACGGTGAAAGTGGAACCCGACAAAGTCGTGGACGTAGACAGTCTACCTTTTGTTCGTGCGATGCAATTGCAATCGGCCGCGGAGTCGCTGCCGCTCCCCGGCGAGGTGGAAGCCCTGTCGGAGTCGGACATGACGGGCGCCAAGGCGATGCTGACGTTCGACGTCCTGCTGCGGGAACCGGACGGTATGCAGCCGGTGATGACGTGGCTGAAGCAGAATCACGTGAACATCGCGGCGGCGCAAGGCGACAAGATCCGTTTGTACCTGCTGGAGGGCTCACCCCTGATCGACGAGATCGCGAGCCTGCCGGAAGTGGAGTTCATGGAGCCGTATGTCGCGCCGCGGCTGCACAATGACGAGGCACGCTCGATCCTGGGACTCGACGGTCCGCCGGCGGATAACCCCGGATTTCATTTCAAGTATGAGGGAGAAGGACAGACGGTTGGTGTGGCCGATACGGGCATCGACGAGTCGCATCCGGACTTCGGCCAACGCATCGCCGGCATTGTTGCGCTGGGGCGGCCCGGCGATCATTCCGACCCGAATGGCCACGGCACACATGTGGCGGGTTCCGTGCTGGGGGACGGCTCCGCCGCGAATGGCCGCCTGCGCGGCGCGGCGCCAAAAGCGAAGCTCTTCTTTCAATCGCTGCTCGACAATCGTGGAGGTTTGGGGGGCTTGCCCTTCCGTTTGGAGACTCTGTTCGATGAGGCGTATCAGAACGGTGTTCGGATTCACAATAACAGTTGGGGCGCGGCGACGGCCTCCGTTTACCGCGTGACCAGCAACGAGGTGGATGCCTTTGTGCATAACCACCGTGATATGTTGCTGGTGATCTCCGCCGGCAACGAAGGAACGGCGGCGGATCCCGCCACGGGCAAGCGCAATGCGAGTAAAGGATTCGTTGACTGGCTGTCGATCGGCTCTCCGGCGACTTCCAAAAATGCACTGACGGTTGGGGCGAGCCGCAGCCGGCGCACGGCAGGCGGTCTTTCCGCGCTGAACTACGGCTCCGTGTGGCCCGATGCGTTTGCCGAGGCCCCTATTTCGGATGAGAAAGTCTCCGGGGACATCAATGCGCTGGCGGCATTCAGCAGCCGGGGACCATGCGACGATTACCGGGTCAAGCCGGACCTGGTGGCACCGGGGACGGATATTCTCTCCACAAAATCTTCGAGGGCGCCGCTGCGCAACTTCTGGGGACCCTATCCGGACAATCCGCGGTATGCATACATGGGCGGTACCAGCATGGCCGCTCCGCTTGTATCGGGATGCGCCGCGGTGGTGCGCGAATACCTTCTGAAGGAACGAAACCACGAGCCGAGCGCCGCGCTTCTGAAGGCGATCCTCATCAACAGCACGCGCGCGCTCAGCAGCCCCGATGCGATGGCGGACCATGCGTTTCTGCCGAACTACCATCAAGGCTTCGGATGTATATTCATGCCCTGGGCGATACCAAACGAATTGAACTCAGGGATGAAGCTCGAATTCTTCGATAATTGGCGCGACACCGGCTCACGGTTCACACGCACCGGCCAACGGCGCCGCATGCAATTCACACTCGAAGGCGGCGGCCCCTTGCGGATCACCATGGCCTACACCGATCCGCCTGGCCGCGCTCTCCAGAATAATTTGAATCTGTTTATGGCGGAGCCCGGCGCGAATGGCCGCAAGTGGATGGGCAACGAGCAGGTTCCCATGAGCCTGAACATTCCCGATCCCACCAACAACGTGGAAGTGATACGAATCGACGATGCGCCGGCGGGCAATTACCTGATTCAGGTGACCGCGTATAATCTGTTACAACCGCAACCGGGCCAGGATTTCGCCCTGGTGGTGACAGGGAAATTGGCCAGCCCGTTGGTTCAGATAGGTTGAAGCAATGTTTAGTATTCAGATGGTACAGGCCGGATTCGGCGACTGCTTTCTTGTCGAGTTCGGCACGCCCGGCCATCCCCGCCACATTCTGATTGACGGAGGTCCGCCGGCGGTTTACGAGCAGCATCTCCGGCCCGTGTTGAAATGTCTGGCCGGCAATGGGGGCGTCCTCGACCTGGTTGTGCTGAGCCATGTTGATAACGACCATGCCGTAGGTCTACTCGATTATTTCGCTGAAATGCGCGATACGCCCGGCCCGAATTCCGGCCTGCCCGCAATAAGCGGCCTTTGGCACAATTCGTTTTCGCGAACCATTGACAGGGGCAGCGGCATCGAACGGCGGTTACAATCCCTGATGACCGCTTCCCGCGCGCAGGTGATGTCGCAGGCGGGCAATGCTGTGAACGGCATCCGCGAAGGCGCCGCACTGCGCACGGCCGCGCTGGCGCTCGGGATACCTATCAACGCCGGATTTGAAGATGGACTGATTACGGTGGAGACGGCGCGCCGGCCGTTGAAGCTGGGGAACCTGCTGATCACAATCGCCACCCCGGCCGGGCTCCAGCTTGAGGAACTCCAGACCAAATGGCGGGAGTGGCTGGACAAGCATGAAGAGGCTATCGCGAACGACGAGTTCCTGGTGATGGCTAACTCCGATGCAAGCGTTCCCAACCTCAGCAGCATCGGCTTCCTGATGGAGGCGGACGGGAAGAAAGCGCTGTTCACCGGTGATGGAAGAAGCGACCATTTGTTGAAGGGACTCGAACAGGCGCGGCTGCTCTCAGATGGGAAGCTGCATGTGGACCTGCTAAAACTGGCACATCACGGCAGCAGCCGCAATACGACGAAAAAATTCTTCCGGTCCGTGACGGCAGATCTGTACGCGGTTTCCGCTAACGGACGGGACGGCAACCCGGACTTGGCCACGCTCATCTGGATTGTGGAAGCCGCCCGCGAGCAGGGCCGCAAAATCACGATTACCGCGACGAATGCGACTCCTTCAATAAAGCAATTGAAGGAGGAGTACAACCCAGCAACTTACGGCTACAAACTCCAGATCCTGCCACCGGCGCGGCATAGCATCAAGCTCTCGATGCCGCATACAGCTTGAAACGGTCCGGGGTTCGCTCAGGCCAGGTGCTCTCTCAACTCGGCGGCGATCTGTTCCGGATTCAAACGCTCGCCGCTGTTCAGCCGCGCGAGAATGCCATCGATCAATTGCTTAGCGTCTTCCTTACCGAAATTTTTCAGGAACCCGTCAAAGTAATGCTCGCCCGCGAGGGCGTGATTGATTTCCGAATCCTTATTGTGATCTTGCAACTCGGTGAAATAAACCACTTTGTACAGGCCAGTGTACTGCGTCTCGCGGTAAATCTCGAACATAGTCTTTTCTGAGTCGAAAGCACCCATATGGCGTTAACTTAGCACACGCGGCGGCCGGAAGGCAGGTCAGCGCGTCCAGATGGCGAAAGGAGTAGACGTGCGGGCGTCAATCGTGACCGTAACGTTCTGCCGGCCAGAGGGTACAGAGCCCAGACGAAACTGCATCTGGTAGGTAACAGGCTCCTGCCAAAGCCGTAGCACTTCCGAGACGGGGTGACTGGTTGTCCCTACCGTCACCGTGGCGCGGGCCGATGCGATTTGTGTTCCCCAATCCGGGACTCCAGTGACAATGACGGTTAACAAGTCGCCAACGGAAGCGGGGCGAGTGGCGTCCGGCATGGCGAAGGTACCGAACACCGAGAGAATCGAGGGCGGAGGCGTGTCAATCTCCAGCAGGGCGAGTGCAATTTTATCACCGGCGGTCAAACGCGCCAGGGCGGGCCCGGCAGCGAGGTTAGGGATTCGCACAGCGATCTGTCCGGGAGCCGCCGCAAGGATCGGGACGCTAACATCGCCTAATGTCAGCGACAACCCTGCTGCGATATCGGCCTGAGTCAGATTCGAGATTCTCAGCGTGGCGTTGGAGTTGGGCTGTAGAGCCGATGGGGTTCCGGACGTCGCCATCAACTGAATGGGCGAAGTGAAAGCGAGCCGCTCGGGATCGGCCTGCTGCAAAGTAACGGCAGCCGGCTGGACGAACCATTTCAGTCCGCTCGCAATCGTAAGGTTTGCGCTCGTACCGGCGGCGGCGCTGGCCCCCACCAGAACCGTAGCCGCAACACGGCCAGGCGAAAGCACAACCACTCGCTGTACGCTGACATCGGCGGATCCGAAGCCGGCCTGGGCTTGCCCCTGCGTAAACATCGCACCCGGAGCACCGATCTCGATTACGGACTCCGCTCCTACCGGGAGCCGGTCGGGAGTGATCGTTACGTTGGAGATGCCCTCGAGACCCACATCATAACTGTAGGTGGGAGGGGCATTGAGCTGCGTAAACATCGAGGTCTGCCCGTCGGAATTCAGAGCTGTGACCACCGCGACATGACCGGCGGGAGCCGGCGGCGCAACAACTACGGCGTTCGACTCCGCGGTTTGCACAAGTGCCGCCGGCTGGCCATCGAACCAGTATCTTGTATCGGGTGCGAGATTGGCACCGGATAACGCCAGCGTGCGATTCTGCGGCCCGCCCGGGGCCAGGGATATCGCATCGATGGAAGGCGGCCCTTTTTGTACTACCGTAAACGCACTCGGGAGGACGTAAATGGAACCATCGAGCGAGAAGACGATGTGACGCGGGCCGTCCAGCAGTTGGGAACCGCTCTGAAGGTCGATGACCAGAAACTCCGAAGTAAACGGCCTCAAGCTGGTAACGGATACGCCGCCGCCGATGACGCTAGCCGTCAATCCTTCCGTAGGACGGGTCGCCGTCCCGGAACCGGACAAAATCCCCGCACCCGCAGCCACGATAAACCCCTGTTGCGAGGTGAAGTTCACAAACGCACCCTTAACGCCGTATTCGCCAGGGTAGCTGTACGTTTGTACGGAATGAATGAAGGGCGCGCTACGGCGCTGAACGGAAAAGTTCAAGCCTTCCGTGATGGTGCCTGCTGCAACACTCACTAACCCCGCCTGTTGCCATTCTCTTGTCCCGGGAAAGAACTGCGTCTCGAAGTTGGGTCCCGCCGGTACGGGTTCCTGATCCGGCCCCCTCGGTAAAACGATGTTCGCGGCGCTGACTTCAGCAGCCAGGGCGGGCGGCAGCGGATGAGTGTATAGATAGTAATCGCCTGGAGGCAGCCCTTCGATACGGTACGTGCCGTCCGGATTCGTCAACGTGCTGATGGCCTGACCCCGTGGCGGCAGGGCTACAACGGAAGCTAATCCGACACCGTCGCCGGCCAGTACCACGCGCCCGGTGATGACGCCCGTCGCGGATTGGAATTGAGGCTTGGGGTAGAGCAGGGAGATTGCGGCAACATCGTCAGCCGCCAGAGGCCGTGCTTTCGAAGTCGCCCGGGTAATTTCGGTGGACATCACCGAGGACGTGAGCGTATGCTGCAAACCCAACGTATGTCCGAATTCATGTACAGCGGAAAGGTAGAATGCGTCCCCATAACTGGGACGTTGGGAGAGATCCCGGTTAAAGACCAGCAGGGAGCGTACGATAGGAACAAAACTACGTCCATTCGCATCCTCTACCAGATCGGCACGCTTGGTCGGTCCACCCAGAGCAATCAGCCCGGGAGGGATTTCGTCCGAGAAAATTACATCAATACCGGGCCCATTCCAGGCCGTCCCTTCCGGAGAGACACCGCCGAAAGCCAGACTCAGGTCTGACGACTCGATGTTCCAGGCTGTGGCGGCGGCGCGAACCTGACTGATGACGGATGTCAGGCTATCGCCGGGAGCAAGTTTGGAAGGACCGTTTGCCGAGATGTAATACTGGATGGTTTTGCCGGGCAGGGAAGCGAGATCGAACTTCTCGTAAATCGGGAGGAAGGGCGCGGTTTTTGTATCGTAATGAACGAAATGGTAGTAGCCGGAGGCGATGCCGGACGCCACGATGAGCGTGGCTACGGGAGCAAACAGGCGGAAAGCGAACCGTTTCACTGAAGCGCCTCCGCTCCCGCGGCACTCCGGACCCTCTGGCGCAGCTCATCGAGAGAAAGCGTCAGCCCCTCGTCCCGTACCGGCTTTCCCGAACGGACATCGAGCATCGGTTCGGAGATCGCCATGCGTGTAACCACTGCGGCGCCTTTGGAATCGTCCTTTACGGCAAGAGCACCCTGCGACAGGCCGACAAGGTGGTGGAGTCCACTCGGAGACCGCCAGACAAACAAGACATATTGCGATCCCTTTAAGAGCAAAGGAGAGCCGGAAAATGTCTGCTCGAGGGCGTTCGCCCGGCCGCCGGGTGTGACGACCTCGATGGAGCCAGCGGCACTGCCCTTCAGTTCTTCCTGAACCTGAATTTTCCAGTGCGTATAAATGAGCGGTCCGCGAAAGGCGGCATAAGACCCGGAAACGGTGCCTCGAACGACGATAGTGGATTTCTGAATCATCTGGTCCACACTCAACTTCTCGAGAGTGGCGGTAGATGAAACTGTCGCTGCCAGAAGGAGGGCAACGATCAGGCGGAATCGGAAGGGCATGGTAGTGGCAATCTTCATGGAGCATCCTGATCGCCAAACCTCAAATACATGGAAAAGCGGGGATTGACTTTACATAACCGCTTATGTCTGTATACACGGGACACGCATTGCGGGGCACTCTGGGACGCTCTTACTTTTCGTCCCGGACGATCAGAAAAGGCACACTCAAATCATGACGAACTGAGTTAATTGTTGTCCCGAAAACAATGTCCTTCAAGCCTTTATGTCCATGGGCGCCCATCACGACGAGATCGGGCTGGAGGGACTTTGCATATTTCACAATTTCCATCGCGGGGTTGTTGGAGTGAAGGATGACGGCTTCCGCGTTGATATTACGCTCCCGAAGCGACCTGGTGAGACGTCCGAGGTAGGCTGCGCCTTCACGCACTTCCACCGTGGAGGATAATTCGCCGTAGACCTGACTTGTGACGCCTTCCTCCACATGAATCAGGTACAGCGTTGCGCCGTGCGTTTGCGCCAGGGCGGCGGCATGGGAGATCGCATCGCGGTCCCGGTCCGAGTGGTCGACGGGCACGAGAATTTTCCGGTAGGCCGGCAGTGTCAGCGCGCCGGAGGTATCCGGAATCGCCACCGGCGCACGGCCGAGTTGACGCAGCCAGGCAGGCAGGAAGGGCTCGAAGACCACCCATAGAAGCAAAGCAACCAGGCCGGCGCCCAACAATACAAGCAGGACTCCGACCGGTACGGCGTATGAGCCCGACTCGCCGATCCATTCGGCGAACGTATCGTATACCAGCTTCAAATTCAGTGACACGATGATGGTGGCTACCGTCCACGCCAGGGCCCTGACCCAGCGGGGGCTGACGAACTCTCCCATCCGCCGCCGGTCGCTGGTGAAATGAACCAGCGGAATCACGGCAAAGGGCAATTGCATGCTGAGAATCACCTGGCTCAGAATCAGTAGCCGGAACGTGCCCTCTTCACCGGAAATGTAGATGGTGATGGCGGCCGGAATGACCGCGATCATGCGCGTGATGAGCCGACGGAGCCACGGGCGCATGCGGATGTTCAGGAACCCCTCCATGACGATCTGGCCGGCCATGGTTCCGGTAAGGGTCGAGGATTGGCCCGCCGCAAGCAGCGCCACGGCAAACAAAACACTCGCCACGGCGGTTCCCAGCAGAGGAGCCAGCAATAGATGAGCCTGATCGATTTCCGTTACTACGATGCCGCGCTTGAAAAATACCGACGCCGCGAGAATGAGAATGGCAGCGTTTACCAGCAAGGCGGCGTTGAGCGCCACTACCGAATCGATCAGATTGAACCGGCAGGCGGCGCGTTTTTCACTCGTTGTGCTCCCGATCCGCCGCGTCTGCACCAATGCCGAATGAAGGTAGAGATTGTGCGGCATCACGGTAGCGCCCAGCATTCCGATGGCTACATAGAGGCTATCGCGATTCAGCCGCGGGACAAGGCCGGCGGCCATTTCCGTGAACGACGGCTTGGCCAGGATCATTTGCACCAGAAAGCAGCCGCCGATAACGGTGACCAGTGCAAGGATGAAAGCTTCGATCATCCGGATTCCAAAACGCGTGAACCAAAGGATGAACAGCGTGTCCGCGGCGGTGATGATCACCCCCGCCAGCAGAGGCAGTCCAAAGAGCAGATTCAGCCCGATGGCCGCTCCGAGCACCTCCGCCAAATCACAAGCGGCGATCGCAATCTCGCAAAAGAACCAAAGCACCAGCGCGATGGGGCGGGGATAAGCTTCGCGGCACGCTTGCGCCAGATCGCGATGGGCCACGATGCCGAGACGCGCGCTGAGCGTTTGGAGCAGAATCGCCATCAGGTTCGACATCACCAGCACCCATAGAAGCTGGTAACCGAAGCGTGCTCCACCTTCCAGATCCGTAGCCCAATTGCCGGGGTCCATGTACCCCACGCTGACCAGATAGGCGGGCCCGGCAAAGGCGAACATCCGCTTCCAGATGGAAAGCTGCCCGGTGGGAACTGAGCCGTGAACTTCCGCCAGAGAGCGTGAACTGTCAGCCGAGTTGGGGGTAATCATGGATTCGGCAGTAGTGTTAACTGTAGTTTAGTATGATTGTACCGTGGGCTTCGCGTCAATATGTCTTACGGGCTTTCGTACCAGGGTGAGTAGCATTGCGGCCAGCAGACCGCTGGCACTCATGGCGGCACCGGCGAACACCGAAGCAGGGCGGTAGCGAAACGTGACGGTGTGCGTGCCTTCCGGGACGGCAACCGCCCGGATGGCCCCGTAGGCATCATAAATGTGAGCCGGTTCTTCATCCACCCACGCCTTCCATCCTGGGAAGTAGGTATCAGCCAGTACAAGCAGGCCCGCACACTTCATGTCCGCCGTGATATCGACCGAACCCGGTACCCGCCGCGTAATGCGGAACCGGTCCTCCCCGGCATCGCACCGGGCAATTTCCGGAGGGGGTTCCCGTAAAATGGCTGTCGTGCGAAGATCCAAGCCATCTTGTCGAACCAGGTCGGTGATGGCTCCGTCGCCGGCTGTCACGATGTTATGGACGCTTCTTACAAGAGGGTAGGCGGAAGGATTAAAGTAAACCTTGAGCTTTGATGCCGGTGAGTAGTAAACTTCCACGGCGCCTTCGCGGAGAGCACCTGGGCGTGGTGGATCATTTACGACCGAATAGTTAACGGACAGCAGATCCCGGAAGCGGGCGAAGTAGAATTCGTGCGCTACGAGATTGGTGGTGATGCTCGCCAGATAGCCGCCGCTTTGTTCGATGCCGTACCAATCTCCGAAATTGTAGGGTATGTCCGCGTCTGCGACTTCGACTCTTAAAGGCCTGGGCTGTTTTTGCAAAAAACCAGCCACATCAGCGGATTGGGCTATCTTCTTCAAGTAAATTGTACGATCTTTTTCCTCCGTAGATACGAAGGAATAAGAAGTGCCGTTGCCGATGTCGGCAAGTGCCACGGCAATAATGGCAACGGCGAGCGCACTTTCGCCCAGCTTGCCGGTTCGGCGCGCGGAAATGATGGCGCTCATCAGGACTGCAACCAGGCCGGACAGGATCCATCGAGTGTCGCCGGCCAGTTTGTAAGTGGCTGACAATGCCGTGGCCAGCGCGAGCACCGACAATCCGAATACGGCCAGAGCGATGGCAACCCTCCGGCTCCACAGCGAATCGGGATTCAGCAAAGTATCGAATCCATAAGCGACAAGGACCGCCGATGCAAAGTGAAACACGAGGATCGCCATGGATGGGGATCGCGCCTTCTCGACCATTGGAACCAATGAATAGAGAAGGCCATGAAGCAGGGAATAGCCGCCAAGGGCAGTGAACAATCCCGCTATCGCAACAATCGTGAAGATCCGCACTTCGAGGATACGCCACAACGCTGCCGCGCCCAGTACTGCGAGCGAAAGCGCTACCACGCCCCAGAACACGTCGGTGTTGTGGCTACGGCCCGGTAAAATCAGCCCGGTCAAAGTGTCCGGCGTGACCGAATAGGTCTTATGTACGGTGTAAGGTACCTTGTCGTTCCAACCGACGGGCTCCGAGCTTCCCACCCATCGCTTGGCGGCCTTACCGTATTCCAGCGCGGGCAGCGTTTGAAGGCCGCTGGCGAGGATAAACACAACCGTGAACAACGCTCCGGCAGCCATCGTCCGGCGGCGTTCGTATACGCGCACCAGCAACCCGTACAGCCAAACGCCAGCCGAAGCGAGCGTCAGGAAAATGGGAACCTGGTGGTGTCCGCTGAGCCACGCGACGCCGAGGAAGGCTCCGCTGGCGGCGGCGCTCGCATAAACGCGTTCACCACGAAGACAGCGAAGCTGGTAGAGAAACACCAGCGGCGCCCAGATGGCACCATTCAACATCTGGGGCCAATCGGTGGTACCGATATATCCCCCGAGCGCAAAGGCGCATCCGGCAACGATGGACCCTGGACGGCTGCGTCCCAGATCCCGGCAAAGCCAATAACAGAACAGCGCAGCCAGGTAATGAATCAGGACGAAATACCAGTTCAGATGGCTTTGCCGCAGCCAACCGTTGCGGAGCGAGGTCAGAAAAAACAGCCAGTTCGGCGGGTAAGCCGCTCCGGGTTGTCCTTGTCCAATCAGGGGCTGACCATACCACTGATAGGGGTCCCACATCGGAAACCGCCCGGCGTGCCATTCGCCAGCCTGGAACTGGTACCAGGGAAGCACCTGGTTGGCAAGATCGGGGCTCTCGAGCCATGTGTACTCGTTGGTGAGAGTGAGTTTCCAGTAGAAGCCGGCGACGATCGCGAACAGCAGCAGGACCGGTGTGATGGAGATCAGCCAGCGGCGTGGCTTAATGCGATCAGTGTGGTGGATTTCGGCCACCTGCATTCAGAGTCATCATAACGGAACTCCATCAGGATACAAAGGTTTCCTCTTTGGCCTCCGGTTTGCAATCGAGTAATACGAAAGTGAACGGGAGGCCAGTCATGAGAGCCACTTATCGGATGTTGTTACTGATGATGGCCGGCCTGGCGAGTTACACGTGGGCCGACGAAGACGAAGGTCCGGGACGCGGCGTCGCCCGGATCAGTGTCATCAACGGCGAAGTCTCAGTACGCCGGGGTGATTCCGGCGACCTGGTGGCCGCGACAATCAATGCACCATTGGTTGTACAGGACACGGTTCTGAGCGGCCGTTCCTCGAGGGCCGAAGTGCAGTTCGACTATGCCAACATGATTCGTCTGGCATCGATGACGGAAATTCGCCTGGCGGAACTGGAGTACGAACGCTATCTGGTTCAAGTGGTGCAGGGTACCGTCACATTCCGCGTGTTAAGAGACACGGGCGCAGAGACGGAGATCAGTACTCCGAGTGTTTCCGTACGCCCAATCAAGAAGGGGGCTTACCGCGTAACGGTACAGCCAGACGGCTCATCGGAAATCACCGTACGGTCCGGCGAGGCGGAGATCTATACCCCTCGCGGCACCGAACGTTTGCATTCCGGGCGAACCATGATGGCGCGCGGTTCGCCGTCCGATCCCGAGTTCACCGTGGCAAACGATATTCCGCACGACGATTGGGATCGTTGGAACGAGAGCCGCGACCGGGACCTGGAGCGGGCCCGAAGCTATCAATATGTAAGCCGTGACGTCTATGGCGCCGAAGACCTGGACGGTCATGGCCGTTGGGTGAGCGTGGCGCCCTATGGCTGGGTCTGGTCGCCTCGAGTGGCGGTGGGTTGGGCGCCTTACCGTCATGGCCGCTGGGTCTGGATTGACTGGTACGGCTGGACGTGGGTCAGCCACGATCCCTGGGGCTGGGCGCCTTATCATTACGGGCGCTGGTTCCACAGCGGGTCCTACGGCTGGTGCTGGTATCCCGGCCAGATCCGTGCCCGGCATTACTGGCGTCCCGCTTTGGTCGCGTTTTTTGGATGGGGACGCCACAGCGGAGTGCATATCGGCGTGGGTTTCGGCTCCGTCGGGTGGGTTCCTCTCGCCCCTTATGAGCCCTATTACCCCTGGTATGGGCGCGGCTACTATCGCGGTTATCGGGACCGGGTTTATGTCGATAACAGCGTACGTGTCGTAAACAACATCAATATTACCAACGTGTACCGGAATGCACGCGTGCGCAACGGCTACACGGCGGTGGATGCGTATGACTTCACACAAGGGCGCGCGGGCCGGTATGTTGACACCGCCGGCGTCGACCTACGGCGGGCGAACCTGGTAAAAGGCCAGATTCCGGTTGCGCCTTCCCGCGACAGCTTGCGATTGTCCGACCGCGAGGTGCGGGCGGGCAATTTGCCACCGAGCCGGGCGGGCGACCGGTTTTTCAGCCGGCGAACGCCCCAAACCATCGAGCGCGTCTCGTTCGAGGACCAGCGGCGCAGCATGGAAGAAGTCGCTCGCCGTACCGTACCTGACCGGGGAGGAGCGCCTGGTGGCACTCGGAGTGAAGCGGCGGCAGGTGCACGGCCGGGGGCAACCGGCTTTGTCCAGGGGCGTGCCGGCCAAGTCGAAACAGGACGGACAGGAAATACTACCGGTTGGCGGTCTGTCAGCGGCTCGGGCGGTACTGAACGTTCGGACACGCAGGCGCGACCCGGCAATGCGAATGAAGGGTGGCGCAGGTTCGGGGAGCCGGCGGGGCCCGGAAGCACCCGCGCTGAGCGGTCCGCAGCGCAACCCGGGCGGACCGGACAGGATGGCTATCGCCAGATCGGGGAAGCCGGTGGCCGGACGGAAGCAGATGGATGGAGACGTTTTGGGAATCCGGCAACCGGGAACCGGTCGTCGAATCCGGGAGTGCGGCAAGCCGAGCCCGATGCCAGCCGTGGGCGTGTGGAACGAACGGAAGGGGCATCGGCACCGGCACGCAGCGATACGAGCAACCGGCGGAGGTTTGAGAGTGGTGCCGGCTCAGCGGCACGCGGTGGCGGCGGCGGAACAGAAACCAGCGGCCGGGTTAGCCGTTCCGATTCGACCGGCGGGGCTCGTTCTGAACGATCCGAGCCCAGCCGTGTGACGCCGCGCAATGAAGGGTCGCGTGGCGGCAGCCGGTTGAGCGCGAGCGAACCGATCCGTATCAATCCGCCCATTGTCCGGGAGCGAGCGCCTTCGCGATCTGACGGCGGCTCGCGCGTGGGGCGCAGCGACATGCCGCGCGGCGGCAGCAGCGGCGGAGCAAGAGTGGAGCGCAGCACCGGTGGAGGAGGAGGTGGCCGCAGCAGCGGCGGTGCCAGCCGAAGCAGCTCTGGCGGCGGCGGAGGCGGACGAGAATCGCGAGGAGGGCGCGGGCGCTAAAAACGGTTTCGTCTGACTCCATCCTGAAAGTTTTGTTTTTCTTCCCTCAACCTGGCCTGTCCGTGAAAGCGGGCAGGCCACTTTTTTTAGTGCTAGACCTGGCCGACAGAAAAAGTTAACATAATATCCGTTATCAGAACTTGAATCCGGCGCCGGAAGACGCCCTCCAGCGCCTGGCTGAGATCGCCCCGACGCTGAAGGAGGCCGAGCTCCGGGTGCTGATTGAGCTCGTCAATCGAGCCCTCAGCGTGCCATCCCGAGCCGTCCGCGCTTCCAGCCGCGAGCTCGCAAACGCCACAAAAACCGCACGTTCCAAGGTTCAGCCAGCGCTAGACGCTCTCACGGAACGCGGCCTTATTACCACACGCCAAGGCATGCCCACGCGGGCGGCAGTCCATCAGATCAATCTGCTACTCACCGTCCGGATGAGTGGCCCTGTAACAGGACCACCCCCTCTCGCAGGTGGCCCCCGAAAGGGGCCACCCCAAGACAGCACCTGGCCCCCGAAAGGGGCCACCCTGGCTCTCTTCGGGGACCACTCTGGCCCCTTAGAGGGGCCACCCCCCACAGAAAACACGCCACTTGCGCCTGACCCCGCCGCCCTCGATATATCGATAGGAACTACCGATGTAATCGATCGAATGCTCCGGGCAACGACCAAGAACACCCCCGATCCCGACCTCATCCCCATGGCCCGCCAATGGCTCCACGGCTACATGGTCAAACTTGGCCGCGAAAAGGACCGCCACCCGCCGGATGATCGCCTGGTGGCACAGTTCCTCAGCATCGCCCCCTGGCCACAGCTCGAGCGGCTCCTCTATGACCTGCTGGCCGAACACCGCGAGCCGGGGTACCAGTACGCCTGGTTTGTCACCGTCGCGCTCCAGCGGATCCACGGCATTCAGCCCAAACAGCTCCAGCAGCGCCGCGCCATGCTGAAGCTCATCAAACCTGCCGCTGAGCAAGCCGCCAAGGAAGGCCAGGAATGGGCACAGCTTCTCATCGGGCAGGTCGCCTCCAATAAAACCCTCAAGTAACACCTGAAGCGCGCCGAAGAGCCCCACATGGACCCTTTTGCCCTCATCCAGCAGTTGCACCATCAGCTCGACCTGCTCACCCGCGCCATTCACCAGCCACCCGGCACCGCCATCTCTGTTGGCGACCTGGTGCAACTCGCCCCGGAATCCCATCCCGTATACGGCGGCTATCTCATGGACGTCCGCAACGTATCCGAGACCCGCGCCGGCGGCCCAATCCTCGCCACCTACCGCGGCGCCTGGACCTCCATCCCTCTCGACCGGCTCGTCCGCGTGTCGGCGCTCCGCGCCGCCGCGATCGCGCGGCGCAAAGCGCACGAAGCCCGCAAAGCTTGACCACAACGCCACAATTGAAGGGAGGGAGAGTCGGTATGGCGCCTGAAATAGAGCTCCTCACCATCGGCGATCTGCACGTGCGCCTGGTGCATTACATGCGGGCGCTCGTACGGCACGGCTTCCTGTCGGAAGCCGGCCTCGCCCGCCGCACGCATCTCAGCCAGCCGCACATTCACCACGTGCTAGCCGGCCGCCGCGCCCTGACGGCCGCATCCGCCGACCTGATCATCGAGAGCCTGGGCCTGGGGATTCTCGACCTGGTGACCACCGCCGAGCTTGCCGCTTACCTCGACGAGCTCACGCGACGCGTTCCAGCCGCGGACGTCCCGCCCGCCGTGCAGTAGCGCACCGCTCGGCCACGGGACACAGCGGCAGCAGCCGCGCCCCCGTCGCCCTCTGGTACCGCTCCAGTGCCTCAATCAGGCGCTCTACGGCCATCCGCCGCTCCATCAGGCTCTGCAACTGCTCGTCAATCGTCGTCACAGTATGCAGTGTGCCAGCACACCGCGCCCTCTCGACAGTCCCCCAATGCGGTTCCACGCCCACAATGATGCGGCTGCCTCCGCGTACACTGGTACTGGCTCCCTTCGAGCCTCATGCACGCACCCGGCCGGCGCTTCACAACCGCATGTCAGCGCCGGCCACGCGCCGCTTGCTCCGCCGCGTCGCCGTCGTAGTCAATCCCCAACAGCCCGCCCGCGATAGCCATGACACGCCCAACGCGCACACCGCAGCACGTCACAACGCCATAATCGCCAGGCGTGCGGGTCGCACGCTCCCGCGTGCGCCACACCGCCGGCACTTCGCCGGTGGCGTCCGAAATAACCTCGACATCCACCGCCAGGTGCTCGCCGGCCGCCAGCGGCCGCTCGAGCAATTCCTCTTGCTCTGTCCAGACAATGCCCTGTGCCTCGACCGCGGACGCCCGCTTCGCGCGCGCCGCTTCCATCTGCTTTACCTTGCCGACCAGTCGCATGTCTCCATCATCCCTTCAGCAGCCGGTCCAGCTCATCCCGCAGCCCGCCATCGTCCACCCCGGCCCGCTCCAGCGCTTCAATCCGCACCGCCAGGTCCGCCGTTTCGATGGCTCGGCGCTCCGCTTCGATCAGCGCCATGAATCCGCGGGCCTCTTCGAGCGACAACTGCCCCGCGGCGGCCGCCGCCACCACTACCGAAGCCGCTTGCACCAGGTCCTCCGCCTTCCGGATCTTGGGTAGCTCCAGCGCTTCCACCACGCGATCACGGCGCACCGGCAATACGCGCTCGATCACCAGGCGCAGCGCCGCCCGGTCTCCGCGCTTCGCCAGGCCTACCAGCCTCGCCGTGATGGCTTCCGCCGATCCGTCCAGCAACTCCTGGCACAGCAGCGAGGCGCGGTTCCGCGCTCCGCGCGGCCGCCCCGCCGGGTTGCCGCTCGCGCCAGGCGTGAACCGCCCCGCAGCAGTGCGTTTCGCCGTGCCCTCTTGTCTCGCTTTTGTTTTGTCAGCCATCGTATCCACCCTTCTAAGGGAAACACCTTAGCCGCACCGGATTCGGTGCTCGCGCCCGCTCGATCATCCGTTAGGCGATCCACCGCCGCGAACGACCCCACCACGCCCCCCACGCGCAGCCCCGAGCTCCGGACGCCGGGGCGCGGCCGTGCATTGGCGCACACAACGCGCCGGCACGTCCGCGCGCCGCACAGCGATCCACGGCCGCCAGCGACGCAGCAGGCGCACAGTGGACGTGATAGCGCGGCGCTTCGTGCCCTGGTGGCACTCGCACCGGCCCACGGCCGTGCGCAAGGGAAGCAATCACGTTTCGGAGCTCGCTCCGCTCGATTTTTTAGGCGATCGGCGAGCGTGCGCGGTCAACATAACGCCAAAGTCATTATCGGCAACCGCGGCCAACCGAAAGCGGACCATAAAGCGAAAGGCGGTTCCGATAATGGCGCGTTCATGTTAACCGCAGCGGCATCGCGCGCGCAGCCCCGCGCCACAACACAGGACCTCCCGCGCGGGCGCTCGCGACCGCTTCGCGCTCCCGGCGCTGCATTGCCCGTGCGCGGCGCCCCGGCGATCCTCCAACACAGCACATCAAGCGCGCCGCTCGCGAAGCTCCTGCATGCCCGATCCGCGGGCCCGGCGCCCGCTCCACCGCGCAAGGATCCACCGAAGCGCATCACAGCACACGCGCGGATTCACCCGGGCCACGGCGCTCGCGGCCGCTTCGCGCTTCGCGGCCCTCCCACACCCCGTGACGCTCGCGCGGCCGCCAGTGTGGCTTCGCGGCCGCATGTGCCGCTCGCTTAACTACGGGATTCGGTTGCGCTTCGCGCTCTTCGCTTTTAATCACCCCCAGCCCGCCCCGGCGCGCTGCCCCCCGGCTCGCTTCGCTCACCACCCCCCGCCCAGCCCACGCAAACTGCGCGTGGGTCCCGCGGGGGGTTCCCATCCGGCCCCCTCAAGGGGGCCTCCCTGGCGCGCCAGGCGCGCCCAAAGCCGCCCATCGCGCATGCCCGCAGCCCAACACACCACCACCGCGCCAGGCGAACGCAAACCGCGCGTTCGCTTGGCACTCATCCCGTGCGCGGCGCCTACCCGCCGTGCATCACAGCACCTCGAGCCCGCCCGCTTCGCGCGCGCCGCACGATCGCGCACTACCGCACCGCGCGCGCCGCAGCACTCCAGCCGCGGCGGCAAGCGCTCACAGCCGCTCGCGCCCGCCGCTCCAGCATTCCGTGACGCTCGCGCAGCAGCAATTGTGGCTCCGCGGCCGCGCATGCCGCTCGCTCTGCGGCGAAAGGGCAACGGCCAACCGCGGGCCGCCGCCCGTCATTCCGCCGGCTGCCACCGCTTCGCGGCCCATTCGCATAAACTCCATGCGATGGGGCCCAGGCAGCCGGCCAAGGTTGCGCAAGCGCACCATTCCTGCCGGCTTTTTTCGGCTGACCCGCCAGCACAACCCGGCGATTCGGCTGCGTTGGCGTCCCTGTAAAGCGGCCCAGCCACACAAAATTTCAACCGCTCAAATTTTGTGTGCAAGGTGGCTTCGCCGCTTCATTTGACGCCGCTTGACAGGGCCTTCGCCGCAGCCGTTACAACTCGCCAGTGCTGGCGGGTCAGCCGAAAAAACCCGCCGGTCAGCCCCCGCTACGCGGGCTGAATCTCTCAACCCGAAAGGTGCACAATGAACACGCAACGCGAGAAAGTGCAGTTCACACCAGGCGAGACAGTCATCCTCGCGCTCGAATTCGATCCACCAGCCGATCCCCGGCCAGGCCGCTTCGGAGATCAGTACATGTACTGGTTCGCCGGTGACAAGGTCGCCTGGCTCGATCCGCCCGTCCACGCGCAGATCGTAGCCACCGGCGCGCGCGCCGGTGACGAAATCGCTATCACGCGCGCCGAGGTCCGCAACGGCGCCAGGAAGCGCGTCGAATGGCAAGTACAGCGCGTAGAGGACGAACCCGCCGACGCCTACACGCGCCAGCTCCCGCCCGAACACCGGCCCACGCCGCCCACCGCGCCCGCGCAACCCGCGGCCGAACCGCGCCAGGTCGCACCACCGCGGCCCACCGCGGAGCTCGCATCGGCCCTCATCGCGGCTATCGATGCCGCGGGCGTAGCCGAGCGCTACGCCCGCGAGCAGGGCCTCGCGATCCGCTTCACCGGCGAAGATATCCGTGCCCTGGCCAACGCCATCTTCACCCGCCCCGAAAGGAGCCTCTGACCCACCCCCGTAAATTGTCTGCGGTTTGCTATCTTGGAGGTGTCGCGCCCCCTGAGCGCACCTCGCGCCACACGAGGATAGCCACCAGATGACCAACGAACAGCTCGCCTCCATCAACCAGCGCTTCGACGACATGCGCGACCTCTGGCGCGCCGAGCTCCGCCGCCTCGAAGAGGTCCTCGACGCTCGCATCAAGCAACTGGACGCTCGCCTCAAGCACCTGGAGGGGCGCATATGACCATCGACGAACGCCTTGAAGCCCTCACCCAGACCGTCGAGATCATCGCCGGAATGCAGCAGGAAACCGAACGGCTCATGCAGGAGAGCGACCGCCGCACCGAAGCCCGCATAGCCCAACTCACGGAGACCATGAACCGCCTCGCCAACATCGTCATCCGCCACGAAGAACGCCTCGATCAGCTCGACGGAGGCGACCCCCAATGACCGATCAATTCATCATCGCCATTGCCGTCGCACCCGTCCTCTCCCTCGTCATTGTCGTCGCCGGTTACATCGTCCAAAACAGCAACCTCAACGCCCGCATGGCCGAATTCGCCATCCGCGTTGGTGACACCCGCTCCGAGCTCCGCTCCGCCCTCGAACAGGACCGTTCTGCCCTCCGCGAATTGCTCCGCGCCGAACTCTCCGCCGTTCGCGCCGAAATGGCCAGAAACCAAAGCGAGCTTCTCTCCAAGTTCGCCGAGCTCGATCACCGCCTCTCCACGCTCGAATCCCGCTTCCGCATCGAGCGCCCCTAACATGGAAGACTCGTCATGACCTCACGCTGGCGTAACTACGCAGCTCCAATCATCCGCCGCGTGCTCGCAGACACCGCCGGCCGTCCGGAAGCGGAAGTCCGCGCAGCGTTACGA
Source organism: Bryobacteraceae bacterium (assembly GCA_035714225.1). Taxonomy (GTDB): domain Bacteria; phylum Acidobacteriota; class Terriglobia; order Bryobacterales; family Bryobacteraceae; genus CAADGY01. The sequence goes on from DASTMK010000208.1 coordinate 27,896, forward strand.
GCGGCCTATCCCTTCGGTCCACGCCGGAATCACCCCTACAAAATTTGGCTCGACGAAATCGCCGCCCAGACCGGCCGCCAGCGCCGCAAGCGGCGACACCCTTCGGACCCGCAGCAGACGTTCCTGTCGTTCCTGTAAATCCCCAGTTCTTTCAGGCGAGAATGGGGACGTGAAGAAAAGCAAACCCGCCCCTAAACCCGCCGCACCTGCCAAGCACCCACCGCCCCGTCACCGCGACGCGAGCGGCCGCTTCAAGCGCTCCCCCGCCTCCAAGTGATGCAGAGTGATGCAGAGTGATGCAGACGTGGGACGAGCACGCACCCAATCACGCCGCCATCCGCCGGCGTTTCACCGCCAGCGCAGATAGTCGAAGCTCCAGCGGTAGTTCTGGCTGTACTCTTTGCCCGACCACGAAATCTCATCCTCCAGCGCCCACCCCCACAACTCATCACCCCGCCGAATGTACTCCCGATCACCCGTCACCGCCCAATACCAGCCATACGCAGGCAAAATCAGATTGAGCCACCTGCGCCCGTACGACTGGCAACTGTTCGGGCACCGCGCGCCTGGCGGTTCGGGGTTGTACACCATTCGCCCTGCCTCACTGTCCCAGCCGTGCTCCCACAGCCAGTCCAGCATCGAGCGCACCGCAGGCACCACCCGCGGGTCCCCGCTGTGCTCGTACCACGCAATCAACGCCTCCGCTGCCAACCCGTCGAAGAACGTCTGGTGCAACCGGAATGAACCCGTGACGAACAACCGGTCGAAGTGCCCGAGCAGATAATCCACCGCGCGTGCCAGCTCCGGACGCCGCGGCTCGCCCAACCGCTCCGCCGCGATCCACGCCTGCACCATATACGCCGTCTCCCGGATGTACTCGTCGTTCGGATCGCCCGCGCGCGCCGCGAATGTCGAGTTCCGCGCCATCAGCAGCGCCGCTTGTCTGTAGCTATCGTCTCCGGAGCGCTCATAGGCCATCACCAAGCCGTGCGGGAACACCCGCCAGCCCTGTATGCCGCCGTTCCGGCTTAGCAGGTTGTCGCGGTATTGCGCCGCGATCGCGAACGCGCAGGCCTCCCAGCTCTTATCGCCCGTCCAATCAGCAAGCTGGAAGTAAACCCGCGCCCCGTCGTAATACCAGACCTCGCTCTCATTTCCAAACCCATACGTCCGCCCGTCGCACCACTTCCGGCCCAGGCTCACCGCCAGGCTCTCCCACCTGGTGATATCCAGCGGCGGCAACGCGCCGCGCAGCGACACCGCACGGTACGGAATCCGCAGCTCCACCGCCTCGCCTGGCGCCGTAGCCACTCCGCCGCCTGCCGACGGCTGTAATCGCATCGCGATCACCGCCTCGCGCCGCCCGGGCTCCGCGCCCGCTTCCACTTCCACCAGGAACGCCGAGCCAGGCTGCACGTTGTACACGAAGCTGCGCCCGTCTTTCGCGCACCGGTGCAGCGGCGCCAGGTGCGCGTAGCTCATCGCCACGCCAGCCGGCATCTGCTCGACGTACAGGTGGCTGAAGCTCACCGGCGCCGCGTCCATGCGGACGATCACTTTCGCCCGCAGCTTCGACCCTGCAAATACATTCGACGGCGCGATCACCTCGAGCCTCGTTTCAGCGGCCGCGCACACCGCGGCCGCGCTCAGCAATATCAGTGCTTTCAGTGCTCTCATTTCATGACTCCAGACAAATTCACCGCGTCACCACGAAATCTTCCAGCGGGCAGGTATTCGCGCTCGAGCTCGCGTGCCGGTCGGCACGCACGGTCAGGACGATGGTGTGCATCCCGAGCGGCAAATCCTGCACCTCCCACACCACAACTCCCGGCGTTGCCGTGGCGGAATAAAGCTCGACCATCTCGGCGGTTCCACCATCAAGCGCCACGTCGAACCGCCCGCGCGCCGAACTTCGCGACGTGACCACCTGCACACCCGTGCCCCAGAAACGGTACGTCGCCGTCGCACCCGCACTCGACGAGTAAATCCCATAGCCGTTCGTGGGATAGCTGCCGGGAAAGTAACTGGTCGTCGGCCACGAACCCGTCAGATCCACATGCGCGGTGTTCGACCGCCCCGTCAGACCTTCCGGCTCCGTCCCCGCCAGTGTGTGTGCGTACTCCCACATCGCCGTAGCGTCCTGATACCGGTCCGTGCTGCCCAGAATGGCCACGATGTAAGCGTTGCCGCCCATCTGATGCAGCGCCATCAGGCACTGCCCCGCCTGCACTGTCGTGCCTGTCTTGCCGCTGATCGTCCCCGGATACTGGCCCAGCGCCCGGTTCGTGTTCTTCCAGTTGTGCGGATTCGCCGGTCCCCCGCTCACCGCCGTCCCCGCGTACGACAACGTCGCCGAGATGCTCCGCAGCGCCGGCACGCCCAGGTACACCCGCCCCAATGCCGCCAGCTCCCGCGCCGTTGTGTAATGCCCCGCCGCGTCCATCCCGTGCGGCGTCGCATACGCCGTGTGGCCCAGGCCCAACTCCCCGGCCCTGCTGTTCATCCGCGCGATGAATGCCGCATACCCCGTAGCTCCATCCGTGCCGCCCAGGTAGGTCCGCCCCACGTGCTCCGCGATCGCCACCGCCGCATCGTTGCCCGATGGCAGCATCAGCCCCCGCAGCAGCTCCGACATCGCGATCACTTCTCCGGTCACCAGTTCCGCCCGCGTCCCAACCGTCGCCGCCGCTGTAGCCGAAACCGTCACCTGGTCGTCCAGTTCCGGGTCGTATTCATGCGCCAACAACGCCGTCATGAGTTTCGTGGTCGACGCCTGCTTCAACTCCACGTCCGGCGCTTTACTCCAGACAACCTGCCCGGTCTCGTAGTCCAGGATGACCGCCGCGGCCGCCGATACCGTCGGCTCCGGCAAGGCCCAGCCCTCGCCGCTGAACAACGTCCACGTATCGCGCTCAGTGCAGCCGTAAATACTGGTCGAACTTGTCTGCAGGAACAGCTCGCCAACCTGGCACGTCAACGGCGGTGAGCCCGGCCCCACCTTGGCTCCACCCGTGCCGCTGAACCACGGCACCGTCTTTTGCGCGCACAACGGCAGCGCCAGCATCACAATCAGCAGGAAGCGCTTCATCGCGTGAACGCCGCCCCCCGGATCTGATCGCCATCCGTCTCGCGCAGCACGTACACCGCGCCCACGTCCAGCACGTTGCCGTAGCTCTCATCTCCGAGCCACTCCGTATAGCCCGGCGGCAGCTCGCCCCACGCCGTCTCAGGCGTCATGTCCGCCGCGTCGCCCAGGTAGATCCGGCCCGAGTTTGTCACCGGCGCCTGGATCCGGATCTTGTTCACCCCGCGCGTCCCGTCCACGCACACGAGCGCCTCGGCGCCCGCGGCGAACTGCGGGCGCACCAATCGATGTATCGCCATCGTTCTTCCTTGTTCTGTTTTGGAATTGACCTACAAAAGGGAAAGGGCCTCAGCGAGCAATACTGAGGCCCTCAGGTACAAGCACGACCAGTGCCCGGCATGGCAGCCCGGCCCGGCTACTACTCCCATTGTCCCAGGCCCCAACAAAGCAAAAGCCCCCGCGGGGTGCACCAACCCACCCCCGCGAGGGCTTCCACAAAGGACCAATCCGGCGGTGTCCACCAGCCCAGCGCTGCCACCAGCTAACGCAGACCGCACCGCCGAATCCGGCTACCACTCCAATTGTCGGCTGTTCAGAGCGCGCGCGCCAGAGGATTCACCCGGAAAAGATCCGCGATCCGTACGTACCGGCCCATCACTGCCCGCGACCGGTGCCGCGATCGGCGCATGACCACCGCCTCCGGTACCCCGTCCACGATCGCCGCCGTCACCATGCCCGCCCGCAAGCTGTGCGCCCCGTACTCCGCCGGATCCAGCCCGATCAGCGCCACACAGCGCTTCACGATGTCGAGAATCGACCCCGCACCCAGGCCACGGCTCCGATCCAGCCTCTCACCACGTGGCGTGAACGGATGAAACAGCGGTCCAGGCGCCGTCCCGCGCACCTTCAGCCACCGCCGCAGCATCCGCACCGGACACGTGCGCGCGCGCCGCCCGGGAAAGATCCCCAGGCTCACCCCGTCGCCCTCCTGGTCGGTCTTGCTCCGCCCCACATGCACCACCAGGCCCTGCTCGACGAATCGCACATCCGAGAGCTCCAGCGCCGCCAGTTCGCTCCGCCTCAACCCCGTGGCGAACCCCAATACAAGTACCGCCCGGTCCCGTACGTCCCGCGCAGTCCACCGCAGCGCCTTCGAGGCCTTGAACAGTTCCTCTGGCGTCAGCGCCGCCTTCCCTGCCGGACCGCTGTTCTTCCGCCGCCGTTTGATCGCTCCGAGCAGCTCGCGAGTCTCCTCGCTCACCGGGCTCTTGTGCCCCGCCGCCTCATGCCTGGCACGGATCGCCGCCAGCCGCAGCTCCAGCGTCGCCGGCTTGTACACCTTCGACCGGTCCACCAGGTACAGCTCCACCGCCTCGCCCGACGCCGGCAGCGGCCGCCGCCCCGCCTCCCGGCACCACCCCTCGAAATCCGCCCAGGCGAAGCCGTACGCCCGAACCGAATTCGGCGCCCGCTTCGCGGCCGCCAGTTCTTCGCGTTCCCGCCTCAACCGCGCCATATCGATCCGTCCATTCAGCTCCAGCTCAGGAAATAGGCAAAGTTGCTCAAGTTGCTCTGGTGGCATGGAAGGGGCCGTCCCGTGGCCAGGACCTCGACACACCAGAATACCTGAAGACAACAGATACTTGTCTGCGATATGCGATATGCTCAATCCAAGCGCCCGCCAGGCGGACGCAGTCGCCCACTGCCACGTGGGAAGCCCGCCGCGGCCGCCCACGTATGCACGCGCGAAGCGCGTAGCCCACAGCCAGGGAGATTCACATTGTCGGCCACCAGCGACGCACCAGACCCACACCCCATCCCCAGGCAAACTCACCAGACTATCCGTTATCAGAACTTGAATCCGGCCTCAAACACATCGAGCGCCCGTAACCCCGGCACGCGCCAGTTTCCGCCGGCACCCCCGTAAATTGTCTGCGGTTTGCTATCTTGGAGGTGTCGCGCCCCTGTACGCGCACACCTCCGATGCCACCGGAGCCCAGCCATGACCAACGAACAGCTATACCTCGCAATGGCCGTTCCCATTCTTTTCAACGGCCTCATGTTTGCTCTGCTGCTCGCCTACATGAACGCCAAATTCAAGAGCATCGAAGAACGCTTCAACGAACGCTTCGACGCCATCAACCAGCGCTTCGAGTCCATCAACCAGCGCTTCGACGACATGCGCGACCTCTGGCGCGCTGAACTCCACCGCGTCGAAGAGGTCCTTGACGCTCGCCTCAAGCACCTGGAGGGACGCATATGACCATCGACGAACGCCTTGAAGCCCTCACCCAGACCGTCGAGATTATCGCCGGTATGCAGCAGGAAACGGAACGGCGGATGCAAGAAACCGAGCGTCGCATGGCCCAGCTCGCGGATACCATGAACCGTCTCGCCAACGTCGTCATCCGCCACGAAGAGCGTCTCGATGAGCTCGACGGAGGCAATCGTCAATGACGGATACCTCGCTTTAGCGTTTGGGAAGCAGCGAAACAGAAAAATCCGGTGTAAGCTCTCTCCTGTGACATGCGCAAGCGGGCTGATACGGCTGGAGCGATGAATCCAGACAGCCACGAGGTTCTCAAAGGTGGCCGTCAGCCGAACGGTGTATGAAAGCTGGCTGGAATGGTCCAAAACGGTTCTGCCGTCCACTAATTCAGATCTGAAAATCTTGTAAGATCGAACGGTTCGCAATATACTGGCGGACGATCCGGAGAGTAATGCATTTGTCCGGTAAGAGGAGACCTATTCCAGATTATGAAGACTGCATTTTTCTTTCTTTTCATCACGGTTGTGCTTTGGGGACAGGAGCGGTTGGTCACTCCGGACGACCCTTATTTCAAATACCAGATCTCTTTCGATAATCCGGGCGGAACTTTGACGATTCCACAGCTCTCCTTCCGGCTGTCGCCCACAGAGACCTATACCACGCAGCGCGGGTTGGACCATAACATGCAACGCGCCTGGGCTCTCACAACCGGCTCGAAGAACATCGTGGTCGCGATTCTTGACGATGGATTTTTCTACCAGCATGAGGACGTAAAAGACAACATCTGGCGTAATCCAGGAGAGACCGGAGTGGACGCTAACGGCCTGCGCAAAGAGACCAACGGCGTCGACGACGATGGCAACGGCTATGTCGACGATGTCATGGGATGGGACTTCATCTTCCGTGATCCCGACCCGGACCCCTATGTTTTCGATGGCATGGATACCACTCGAATTCAACCAAACTGGCACTCCATTGCAGCGATGGGCATCATCGGAGCGAAGGGGAATAATGCCATCGGAGTAGCCGGTATCAACTGGGATATTTCGATGATGCTTCTGAAGAGAGGAGCGCAGGGACGCAAGATGGGCGACCCGGATCCGGAAGAAGTAGGCCGGGTTGTACGGGCCATTCGCTATGCGGTAGACAACGGTGCGCGGGTGATCAACTGGAGTGGCTACACGGAAGACCAGCGGCCCGCTTCGGTCGCGGCGCTGAAGGCCGCCTTCGAATATGCGGACCGGCACGGCGTATTGATTGTGATCGGTGCGGGAAATGAAATGAAGAACCTGGAGGATCCGGCGAATTGCATTTACCTGCCCCAGTGCTTCGAGATGGACAACCTCCTCAGTGTCGCGCAACTGGCATTTGAGGGAGATCTGTTCCGCTTTAAGGGCTCTGAGGGCAGCTACGTCAGCGGCTCCAACTTCGGGCCCCGGTACGTTCACATCGCGGCTATC
>DASTMK010000209.1:0-11315 GCA_035714225.1 Bryobacteraceae bacterium
TATGTACGCATGACGAAGAGCCGTGGCCGTGCCGGTACCGCCGGCATGTACAGCTTCATCGCTATGCTCTCGATCCTTTATGTGCTGAATGCGGCCGGACCTCCGCCGCCGGGCGTACGCGCCATCGCTTTCGCCGGGATCGCCGGTTGGCTCTTCCCTTTTTGGGCAGCATGGTTTGATCGCAACCGGGCGATAGAGCTATGAATCTTTTAGAGAGGATTAGAATGAAGAGACGCGATTTCATGGCGGGCCTCGCAATGGGGCCGTACTCGATCGTTGTGTTGGCGGATCAGATTCCACCGGCCGCGGCGCCGCCCCCATCACCGGATGAAATCCGCCGGCAACTGGATCGCGTCGCTCCGCCGAAGGCCGGGCGCGTGTCCAGCGAACCCCACATGGACCTCGTCGATCTGGAGACCGATTTCCTGGTCGCCGGCGGAGGATTGGCGGGGGTATGCGCCGCCATCACGGCGGCACGTCATGGCGCCAAGGTGATTCTAGTGCAGGACCGTTCGCGGCTCGGTGGCAATTCCTCGAGTGAAGTGAAGATGCACGTGTGTGGCTCGCACGCGCTGCCCGGCTGGCGCGAAACGGGTCTGGTGGAGGAGTTGCGCATCGAGGATGCCGTCCACAATCCGCAGCGCTCCTTCGAGATCTGGGACCTCATGCTTTACGACAAGGTGATTTCGGAACCGAACATCACCCTGCTGCTCGAAAGCACGCTTTACAGCGCGAAACGAAAAGGCGATCGGATTGAAGAGGTCATGGTTCGCTGCGACAAGAGCGAAATCGCCTATCGAATCAAGGCGAAGTATTTCTGCGACGCGACCGGAGACTGCCGGCTGGGGCTCGAAGCGGGCGCCGAAATGCGCACTGGCAGGGAGGCGCGAAGCGAATTCAACGAATCGCTGGCCATGGAAAAAGCGGACGACGAGACGCTTGGCAGCAGCATCCTTTTTACATCGCGCCTGTTCCCGCGCCCCATGCCGTTCAAGCCGCCCCAGTGGGCGCGAAAGATCACGCGGGAGCATCTGCGGATGCGGCGAATCACGGAATGGGATTACGGCTATTGGTGGATCGCCTGGGGCGGTGACAAGAATACGATTCGCGATAACGAGCGCATCCGCTTCGAGCTACTGTCGATTGTGCTCGGTGTCTGGGACTACATCAAGAACAGCGGCGACTTCCCCGATGCCGCGCACTGGGCGCTGGATTGGGTGGGCATGATGCCCGGAAAACGCGCCAGCCGCCGCATGGTTGGCGATTATATTCTCACCGAGCACGATCTCATTCGCGGGGACATCGAAGATGCCGTCTGTATCGGCGGCTGGCCGATGGACGATCATCCCCCCGAGGGGTTTGATCGCTCGGACTTGCGGCCCAACGTCGCCGTTCAAATGAAGGAAGCCTACAATATCCCGCTGCGTTCGCTGTACAGCAAAAACATCTCGAATCTGTTTATGGCAGGCCGCAACATCAGTTGCTCCCACGTGGCGTTCACCTCCACGCGGGTGATGGCTACTTGCGGCACGGCGGGGCAGGCTGTGGGAGCCGCCGCGGCTCTCTGTGCGGCCAATGGCATCCTTCCGAGGCAGATTTACGAGAACAAGGAATTGCTTGCGGAACTGCAGCAGGGGCTCCTGCGCGACGATCAGACAATTAAGAGCCGGACCAACAAGGACCCGCGCGATCTGGCGCTACGGGCAAAGGTGAAGGCTTCGGGCGAAGAGACCGGGGCGGCGGCTGTTCGTATCATCGACGGCCACCTTCGCGATATCCCTGGGAAGCCGCAAAGACAGATTCACCAGTGGAACGCCCGAATGAGCGCGGACGGGGCCTGGATCGAACTGGAATGGGACCAGCCGCAGCGCATCCGGCATGTGCAGATCACGTTCGATACGGGTTTGCAGCGAAGGCTGATGCTGAGCGCCTCCGCGTCGGTGACCCGAGGCCAGATCCGTGCTCCGCAGCCGGAAACCGTCCGCGACTATGCCATTCTCTATCGCGGCGCCGGCGCGGACGGCCTGAAAGAGATCGTGTCGATCACGGAAAACTACGAACGGCTTCGGCGGCATTACTTCGAAGCGGTCGATGCCTCGGCTCTGCGCATTCACGTGAAAGCCACCAACGGCGATGATCTCGCCCGCATCTACGAGGTGCGCTGCTACGCATGAGAAGCAGCCGGTTTAGGCCCATACTGTTCACTTAAATGCTAGGATGGCCGGACCGCCGCCCTTGACATTACTTTCGCCATAGGTGAACAAAACCGGTCAATAATGTGGAGTTTGTAAATGCTGCGTGTCAGGGGAGATCTATCAACCAAGTCATGTATCAGCGTTGGGTGTGATACGTCAAGGTGGAGTACTTCCGGGTAGCGCGTCGCTCGTCAACAATCGCCAAACCATAAGCCTGCTTTCTGGTACTAATCCCAAGCCGGCGTTTGTAATGATTAGACTGAGCGCTTCGCAATCTACCGCAGCTCTCGCAGGTTTTCAACCGAAGGCACAAAGTAATATGCTCCTGTTAGCGGCTGCGTATAACGCGTCAGCGCATCACGCGTGCCGTCCACCAGGCCCGCCATGCTCTCGAGCATCTTCGTGAGCCGGTGCTGTTCCGCACTAAAACCCACAAAGACGGTACCGTGGTTGTCGACATTCCCATACGGCATGTTGCGCCGAAAGATGTGTCCGAACTTGTCCTGGTCCGTTCGCGCCACGTGCGAGTCCGCAGGCTTGTTCTCCAACTCGATGCTTTCAGCCTTTGTCCGACCCATTACCAGCTCCTGCTCCGCCACCGACAATGCTTCCCACTTCGCAGTCCTGTGTTTCCATTTCTGCAGGAGCAGCACAGAACCCGCAGCACCGGGTGCACCGTCAGGCAGGAGCGCATCGACGGGTGCGTCCAGAAGCGTTGGGTTCTCCGACCCATCCACAAAACCCGTCAGGTCGCGGTCGTACCGGTAGGACCAACTTGAGGTCTCTTCTTTCAGCGTGGCTTTCCCGGCGAGATCCTGAATCACCATCCGAGCCATGTCGAACACCACGTCATACGCGCTGCCCGACATCCACACCAACGCATCATGCTGCGTCGCCGGCATAACAAAATCTTCGACACCCTCGATGTTCTTGTTGAATCCTTCTATATCGGCTGGCGTTTGCTCTGGCGCCATTTCCTGCCACAACTCGGGACGAAAGCCGATCACGAAGTTGACCCCGCCCGTGGTCGTCCGTGGCTCGCGGATCGCAGCGACAGTAGCCGCGAAGTCTCTACACTGATTCTCGTTTACGAGATCCAACTCCAGGTAGACATGCGAGGACGTTCCGAGAGCAAAGATACCGGCTTGTGCCGTAGGCATACCAGAAGTATAGCGAGTACGATTGTTACCGGCACCGATGGAGCGACGTAAAGATGAAAACCTGTGGGGCTTTCATCAGGTAATTACACCGGAGATGACTCGCTCGATAGGTCTGGATTTTTAAGCCCCAACAAAGGCCTTGCATCTGGCGACTTCTGGATTGTCGGCCATCCAGAAGCAATCCACATGAGCGTGTAGTCGCCTATGCGTGGAAGTGCCGACGAACTTCCAAGGTTTAGTAACTGATTCGCAGCGGGCGGCCCCAACAGCCTTGTGTCTTCCGCATTAGCGGTGAAAGAGGAACCGCTTGGGCGGTGGCCTCAACAGCATTGGGCTTTAGGCCCAAGTCGTGCTGCCTGGTCTCTGATACGGCACCGGCAACGGCTTTCATGAATAACATCTGGCTCCATCGAGATGGCTGTACTCGCCGGTCACTCGTATCTCAAGGCTGTCATCGGGTTGACGCGGGAAGCCCGAAGCGCGGGGACGTAGGCCGCCGCGAGCGAAATACCGCCGAGTAAGATGGCCACGGCAACGTAGGTGCCTGGATCGGCTGCGCTAATGCCATAGAGGAGATTGGCGACAAACCGGCTCAACGCGACAGCACACGCAAGACCAAGAGCCAGCCCGATCAGCATCAGCCGGATGCCTTGACCGAGGATCGAGAACAGGACCTCCTGCCGCTGGGCACCCAAAGCGAGCCGGATTCCGATCTCGTGGGTGCGCCGGCTGACCGAGTACGCCATCAGTCCGTACACGCCAATTGCCGCCAGAAGCAGTGCAAGTGCGGCAAACGTGCCGACCAGAACTCCATACAGCCTCGGTTTCGCCAGCGCCGTGGACACGTACTGCTCCATGGGCTGGACCGCGGTCACCGGCTGGTTGGGATCCACCTGCCGGACTGCGCGGCGAACCGCCGCGGCCAGCCTTTGAGGCTCCGATTGTGTGCGCGCCACGAGGTACGTAATGTAGCCGGGGGTTTGCGCCTGTGCCAGAAAGATTGTGGGCCGGGACTCCGCCGCCAATGCGGTTTGGCGAATATCGCCCACCACGCCCACAATTTCCGCCGGTTTTGAGTTCGCCCAGTCGCCAACGATGCGTTGACCGATCGGCTCCTCGTTCCGGCAGTACTTTCTGACGAACGACTCATTCACCAATGCCACGGGAGGGCTGTTCAGATGGTCGCGCCTGTCGAAATCGCGGCCCCGGAGAATCGGGATACCCATCGCGGCCAGGTATCCGTGACTCACCGTGGACCCATCGGCCTGCGTTTGTTCTGTGTCCACGGGCTCCGGCCGCCCGGCAAAGTGGAATACCCAGTTATTGGTGAAGCCTGTCAGCGGAAGGAACTGGATCGCACCCACGGCACGGACTTCCGGTAATGTCCTTATCCGCTCGAGAACGCTTTCGACCAGATTCGATCGCCTGGCTGCATCGCCCGTTACAAAAATACGCATGGTCAGAACGTTTGCCGGCTGGAAGCCGAGCTTCACTTGAAGAAGGCTGGCGAACGTCTGAAGGAGAAGACCGGCGCCGGCCAGCAGCACGACAGCAAGCGCGATCTCTCCCACGACGAGAGCGGATCGAAGGCGCTGCTGCCCGCGGCTATCGCTGGCGCCGCGGCCCTGTTCCCTGAGCGCTGCCTGCAAATCGAATCGCGATACCTGCGACGCCGGCGCCAGCCCGAACACAATGGCCGTCAACAGAGATAGAACCACTGTGAACACAAACACACGCGCATCGAGAGATGCATCGGCGATCTGTCCAAAGGCGACCGCGTCTTGTGCGAGAACAACCAAGGCGCGGCTGGCAAGCGAGCCAAGGAGCAGGCCGAGAGCGCCGCCCATCGCGGAAAGCACCATGCTCTCGATCAGCAATTGCTGCAACAGCCGGCCCCGGCCCACGCCCAGCGAAGCCCGCAGCGCCAACTCATTGCGGCGGCCGATGCCGCGTGTCAGGAGCAGGCCGGCCAAATTGGCACAGGCGATCAGCAGGACCAGAACAACCACCCCGAGCAGAACAAAAAGCACCAGGCGGTTGTCCCGCACAAAATAGTCCCGCAGACTGAGCACGACCACGCCCCAGTCTTTCTCGATGGGGTCCTGACGTCCGACCTCCACGGCAAGAACCTCCATCTCTGCGCGCGCTGCATCGAGAGTGACTCCCGGACGGAGCAATCCGAAGCAGTGGAAAGCCCGCGAGCCGATCGCCTCCGGTCTCGTCCGGTCCAATGGCACAGGAAGGTAGAGATCAACTCCTTGGCTCCCCAGTTGGAAGCCGGGAGGCAGTACTCCGATCACAGTGGCGGCGCCGCGCTCCAGTGGGATGGTTTTTTCCAAAATGTTGGGGTCCGCACCGAAGCGCCTCTGCCAATAACCGTGGCTCAGCACGACCACGGAGTTCGTACCGGCCAACCCACGCCGGATGGCCTCGCGGTTGAGCCCTTCCTCGCCGGTGAACAGGCGGCCCAACATGGGCTGGGCGCCGAATACGCGGAACAATTCCGGCGTCGTCCAGAGGCCGGATACCTGCTCGGCGCCATCGGCGCCCTGCGTGTTGACCGGAATCGACTGTGCGATGGCGAGCGCTTCAAAAGACCGGGCGCGGTCATGCCACGGAACGAAGCTGCGAGGGGAGACAGCCGCCGGCTCGTCTCCCTTCAGCGGGCGTTGAAACAGCGCCACGATTCGATCGGCGTTCGGATAAGGGAGCGGCTTCAGAAGCGCCGCGTTGACGAAAGTGAAGATGGCCGTATTGGCACCGATGCCGAGCGCGAGCGAAAGCACTGCGATCGTGGTGAATCCCGGACTCCTGCGCAGGGTCCGGAGAGCGTAGCGTATATCCTGGAGCAGTCTTTCGAGCGCCGTCCAGCCCCAGGATTCGCGCGTGTCTTCTTTCAACAGCGCCATGTTTCCGAAAGCGCGCCGCGCCGCATAGCAGGCTTCCTCCTTGGACAGCCCCCGGTCCCGCTGTTCGGCGGCTTCCAACTCGAGATCGGCTTCTATCTCGCGATCGAGGTCCCGCTCCCGTTCTTTCCGCCGCCAGCGCATCTCAGTTTTCCCCGGCCGGCCACATGATCCGCGCAATGACGCCGGTTAACTGCTTCCATTTCGACTCCTCTGTCACGAGCTGCTTCTTACCGGCCGGAGTGAGCCGGTAATACTTGAACTCGCGCTTCAGATCTTTGCCCGCGGGTTCCCATCTCCCCGCGATCCAGCCCTTGCGTTCCAGGCGGTGCAGCGCCGGATAGAGCGATCCATGCTCGACCTGCAGCAGGTTGTCCGTAGTTCTCTGGATGTGTTTCGCGATTTGATGCCCGTGAGCGGGGCCGAACAGCAAAGTACGCAGAATCAGCATGTCCAGCGTTCCTTGCAGCAATTCGATCCGGTTGGGGGAGTCTTTCGGCATGTTCTTCGCCACACTGGGTAGACGGACTACCGAGAAAAAAGTTAGCGGGCCCTACTCCCGCCACTTTCGAGTGGCAGGTGACATAGAATGTAAACATACAGGTCGTGCGGCCTGGTCTCTGGTACGGCGTCTGCAACGGCTCTCATGAATAACATCTGGCTCCATCGATACGCTGTATTGCTCGTTGTCTGCACCTTATTTCTGGTTATTGCCGGCGCTTCCGTTACCAGCAATGAAGCAGGGTTGTCCGTGCCCGACTGGCCGCTTTCCTACGGGCGGCTCATGCCCGAAATGACGGGCGGCGTTTTTTACGAGCACGGGCATCGCATGATTGCGACGACTGTCGGTTTCATGACCATCATCCTTGCCGTGTGGCTCTGGCGGGTGGAACCACGCGCCTGGCTGCGCCGCCTGGGGTGGATCGCATTAGCAACGGTGATTTTTCAGGGCATCCTGGGCGGCATCACCGTGCTCTACCTGCTGCCGAAGGTTATCAGCATTGCACATGCCTGCTTAGCCGAACTCTTCTTTTCGCTGACAGCCGCCATTGCCCTGTTCACGTCGCCCGCCTGGAAACGCGGGGCGGAAATGGTGGAGGATTCCGGATGGCCGTCGCTGCGCTCGATGGCCGTCGTGACTCCGGTCGTTGTGCTGGCTCAGGTTGCGCTCGGCGCGGCTTATCGCCACGGGCTGATGGACATCATTCCGCACATCGTAGGCGCCAGCGTCGTTACCGGCCTGGTACTGTATCTCTCCGTCAGCTTGCTCATGCAGTACGGATTCCACCGGGGACTCCGGCGGGCGGGCCTTGCGTTGACGATTGTGACGTTTGTTCAGGTATTTCTGGGAATCGCAGCCTACATCAGCCGCATCTCCACTATGGATAGTGTTTACCCGATGGCGGTGATGGTCTTTTTCACGGTGCTGCATGTAGGAGTCGGCGCGCTGACGATGGCGTCGAGTGTTTTGGCTTCGATTCAGATTATGCGGAGCGTGCGGCCATCCGCTGTCGAGGTGCCGCAGACCGCATGAGAATGATGAGAGACTACCTCGAACTGACCAAGCCCCGCGTCACCTGGCTGATCCTGATGAGCACGGGTGTCGGATACTTTTTTGGGCTTCGGGGCCACTGGGATCTGTTGGTGTTGCTCCATACGGTATTAGGAACCGCATTGATCGCTTCCGGTACATTTACCTTGAACCAATGGTACGAAAGGGAGGCGGATTCGAAGATGCGCCGCACGCAGGCGCGCCCCCTGCCGACCGGACGTGTTACGCCCCGGAAAGCGTTCGCATTCGGCATCATTTTGTCTATTGCCGGCTCGCTGGAGTTGTGGCTGGGTGCAAACTGGCTGGCATCCGTGCTGGGGCTGTTCACGCTGCTGAGCTACATCGGTCTATACACGCCGCTGAAGCAGTGGACGTGGCATTCCACGACCATCGGCGCCGTGCCCGGCGCCATGCCTCCTCTCATCGGATACGCGGCGTCCGCCGGCACGCTCACCCTGGAAGCGTGGGTTCTGTTCGCAATTCTGTTTTTCTGGCAGTTTCCCCACTTCTATTCGATTGCCTGGCTGTATCGGGAGGATTACGCGCGCGCCGGCATACAAATGCTGCCGGTAGTGGAGCCGGACGGACAATCGACGGCGCGCCAGATCCTGATCACGTCCGTGCTGTTGATTCCTGTCAGCATGGCGCCGTCGCTGTTGTCGATGGCGGGGAAGCTTTACCTGGTCGGCGCCTTCGCGCTTGGTGTGGCGTTCCTCTATTCAGGTTTGCGCGTCGCGCTGGAGCGCACCCGGGCCCGCGCGCGCGGCGTTCTCATCGCTTCCGTGCTGTATCTGCCGGCGCTGTATAGTCTCATGCTTCTCGATAGGCCGGCCTTGTGATTGTAGTTGTCGAGGACCTTTCTTACAGCTACGATTCGCGCATCGCGATTCAGGATCTTTCCTTTGCAGTGCCCAAGGGGCAGATTTTCGGCATATTAGGCCCGAACGGAGGCGGCAAGTCCACTCTCTTCCGGATTCTCTCGACCATGATGCACCCCTCGTCGGGGCGCGCCTCCATAGCCGGGTTCGATGTACGGACACATCCGGCCGAGGTGCGCCGGCGAACCGGCGTGGTCTTTCAATCGCAGAGCCTCGACAAGAAACTGACGGTGGCGGAGAATCTGCACAGCCAGGGACATCTGTTCGGGCTTCATGGGCGCGCGCTGCAAGTCCGGATCGAGGATCTGGTTCAACGCCTCGGCTTGCACGGCCGCGCCTCCGACCTGGTTGGAACGCTTTCCGGCGGGTTGCGGCGGCGCGTGGAGATCGCCAAGGTGTTGCTGCATGAACCATCGGTCCTGCTGATGGACGAGCCTTCCACCGGTCTCGATCCCGGAGCACGCCGCGACTTGTGGAACTACATCGAGCGCCTGCGGCGGGAGCAGGATGTCACTGTTTTGCTGACCACTCATATCCTGGAGGAAGCGGACCGCTGCGACCGCCTCCTTCTGTTGCACCAGGGCAGGAAAGTGATCGAAGGACCTCCCGCCGAGTTGAAATCGCGTGTGGGAGGCGATGTCGTCGTTCTGGAAACAGCCTCCGAAAACGGGTTCGAGGAGTCGCTCGCGGCGCGCTTCGGCGTGCAGCCGCATCGGGTGGACGGCAGGCTCAGGGTCGAGATTGCCAATGGGCACCGGTTCATCGCGGAAGTGGTGGAGGCATTTCCGGGCGCCATTGACTCTATCGCCCTGCACCGGCCCACGCTGGAAGATGTGTTTCTTAGTGAGACGGGGGCGTTGATTGAATAGCGGATTCTGGCTGCCGGCATTCACTCTATGGCGCCGGGAACTGATACGGTTCTGGCGCGAGAAGGCGCGCGTGGCCGGATTTGTGGGCTCCCCCCTCGTATTCTGGCTGGTTATCGGATCCGGTTTCGGCAACCTGGCGTTTTTCTTTCCGGGCGCGCTCACCTTGACGGTGATGTTTTCGGCCGTTTTCTCGACGATGTCGCTCATCGAAGACCGGCGCGAAGGGTTCCTGCTTTCCATGCTGGTTTCACCAGCGCCGCGCAGCGCCATGGTATTGGGAAAGGTGATGGGTTCCGCGACGCTGGCGTGGATACAAGGGCTGATTTTCCTGGCATTTTTCCCGCTGGCGGGCTTCCGTCCCTCTGCCGTGGCTATCGTGGAGCTTGTCGCGGTGCTGTTTCTGATTTCGTTCACGTTCACGTCGCTCGGGTTCCTGCTGGCGTGGCAGATGGATTCTACGCAGGGGTTTCACGCCGTGATTAACCTGCTGCTTTTTCCGTTGTGGATGGTTTCGGGAGCGATCTTCTCCATCGAAAGCGCGCACGGTTGGATGCAGGTCCTGATGCGCATGAATCCGTTGACCTATTCCCTCTCGCTTGTACGGCATTTTCTGGAGCGCGGCAATGGCGAAGGTTTGCCGCCGCTCGCCACCAGTCTCGTTGTGTCGCTCGCCACCGGCATAGCGCTCTGGATGGCATCGACTTTCGTGGCCTCCCAGAGGACGACGAGGAACTTCGGATGAGACTGGCGGCCGTTGTGGCCATCGTGCTTTGTCTTGCCGGGTGCCGTGAAGCGCCGCGGCTTCCCGAGTATGGAACGGTTCCCGGATTTCAGTTGACCTCCCAGACCGGGGATGTTTTTGACAGCAGCGTACTGGAAGGCAAAATCTGGGTGGCGGATTTCTTTTTCACGACGTGTGTAGGGCCATGTCCCCGTATGAGCGCGCAAATGCGGCAGGTCGGCAAGCGTGTGGAAGATCTGCCCGACCTGCGCCTGGTTTCCTTCACGGTGGACCCGGAACACGATACTCCGGAAGTGCTTGCCGCTTATTCAAAACGCTTCCAGGCGAGCCCGAAGAGGTGGGTTTTTCTAACGGGACCCGTCGAGACTCTGAATATGCTGAGTTTCGACAGCTTCAAGCTGGGCAAGGTGGATAACAAGAACGAACACAGCACGCGTTTTGTGCTGGTCGACCGGCGTTCGCGCATCCGGGGTTATTACGCCACCTGGGAATCCGGCGTGATCCGGCAACTGGTGGACGATATCCGGTCGCTATACCGGGAGAATTCCTGATGGATTTCACTTATCTCTCCACGGTGAATGCAATCCTCAACGCGACGGCAGCCGCCCTGCTGATACGCGGCTATCTGCTGATCCGGCGCAAGAGGATCGATGCGCACCGCAAGACCATGCTGGCGGCGTTCTGCGTCTCCGTGCTTTTTCTGGTCAGCTATCTTACGTATCACTACCAGGTAGGCTCCGTACGGTTTCAAAAAACGGGGATGATTCGCACGGTGTATTTCGCGATTTTGTTGTCCCATACCGTGCTGGCGGCGTTCGTCGCGCCGATGGCGATTATCACGCTCGTGCGCGGATTGCGGGGAAGATGGGACAAACATCGCCGGATTGCACGCTGGACGTTTCCGCTCTGGGTGTACGTCAGCGTGACCGGCGTGCTCGTGTATCTGATGCTGTACCATTTCTGACGTTCGTACGGACGTGGGACGGTTCTGGAAACCGTCCCACATGCCGTCA
>DASTMK010000210.1:0-17950 GCA_035714225.1 Bryobacteraceae bacterium
TCCCGTTCGGTTGTGAATACACGCGCCGGACCGGTTTTGCGATATACGCCGTCTTCGTCGACGACGTCCGGGTCTATCGCCGTGGCTTTAATCACAGCGCCCTCAGGGGCCAGGTTGCCGCCGACGAAACAGACCGTGGAAGTGAGCCCCCGCCGGCGGGCCGTGGCAGGATCCATGATGACATCATCCGGATCGACACCGTCGCGCTCTTTCAATACCGTCCGCAAGCGCGCGCGGCGTTCAGAATGTTCCCACCAGTCGAGCATGGTTCCGAGCGTTTCCCCCGACGCGGTCAAGGCATCGAGCTCCAGCAACCCGGCGCGCCGCAGATGCAGCATCACCTCCGGCACGCCGCCTGCGAGGAACACCTGAATGGTAGGGTGGTTGCGCGGCCCGTTCGGAAGGACATCCACCAGGCGCGGAACCCTCCGGTTGACCGCGGCCCAATCCTCGACAGACGGACGGCGCAGAGCGCCTGAATAAGCGATGGCGGGCAGATGCATTAAAAGATTCGTCGAACCGCCGAATGCCGCGTGCGTGACCATCGCGTTTCGCACGGAAGCGGACGTTAGCAGCTTCGACATGGTGAGGCCGCGCGATTCGAGCGCGAGCACCGCCCGCGCGGAACGGCGCGCCATATCGAGCCAGAGCGGGTGGCCGGACGGCGCAAGTGCGGAATGCGTCAGCGACATGCCGAGCGCTTCTCCCACCACCTGGGAAGTGGCGGCCGTCCCTAGAAACTGGCACCCTCCTCCCGGCGAAGCGCAAGCCCGGCACCCCATTTCGGCCGCGTGCTCGAGCGTGATCTGCCCGTGCGCGTAGCGGGCGCCGATGGTTTGGACCAGGCCCGCATCTTCGCCCTCTTCGGGCAATAGCGTAACCCCTCCGGGGACCAGGATGCACGGCAGCTCGTGTATCGCCGCCAGTGCCATCATCATCGCCGGCAAGCCTTTGTCACAGGTCGCCACGCCGATGACGGCGCTGCGCGTGGGAAGCGACCGGATCTGACGGCGGAAGATGGTGGCGGCGTCGTTCCGGTATGGCAGGCTGTCGAACATTCCTGTCGTGCCTTGCGTACGCCCGTCGCATGGGTCTGTACAATAGGCCGCGAAGGGCACCGCATCCAGATCTTTCAATTCGCGAGCCGCGGCTTCCATCAGCAGGCCCACTTCCCAGTGCCCGCTGTGATAGCCGAGAGCGATGGGAGTCCCGTCCGGGGCACGGATGCCGCCGTGCGTGCTCAGGATCAGAACTTCTTTGCCGCCGAGCTTTGCCGGATCCCAGCCCATCCCGGCGTTCATGGTCCAGCCGAAAAGGTCGCCGGACGGCCGCGTCAGCAGCATCTCCTCCGTTAGCGGGAGCGCACCTTCCGGTCCGCTGGTTTTCGAGCGGATGTCATAAATCGAGGGGTCGCCGGAATCGAGCACCGACTCGACGGATATCTGTTGCCGTGCCATCAAATGCCTATTCGATCAGGCTTTGATAGCATACTGCAATGTCTTCTACTCGCCGCTGTTTTCTGGGTGCGATGACGGCGGCATCCTGCCAGCGGGTGGTGGGCGCCAACGACAGGGTGCGGGTCGGGTTCATCGGTTATGGGCTGATTGGTGCGCAGCACGTATTCGATTTCAAAAATCAGAAAGACTGCGATCCTGCGGCGATGTGCGATGTATACCAGCCGCGTCTGGAGCAGGGCGTAGCGGCCTGCGGAGGCGCGGCCAAGGGTTACCGCGATTTTCGCAAGCTGCTGGACGACACGTCCATCGACGCCGTGGTGATTTCCACACCGGATCACTGGCACGCTCCGATGGCGATTCTGGCGTGTGCCGCCGGCAAAGATGTGTATGTTGAAAAGCCGCTGACGCTTTTCGTCCGCGAGGGGCGCTGGCTGGTAACCGCCGCCCGCCGTTACAACCGCATCGTTCAGGTTGGCACCCAACAGCGTAGCGGGCTTCATTACCAGGAAGCGCTGGGGCTGCTCCGAAGTGGCGTCATCGGCAGGATTCACAGCGTGCGCATGGCGTCCTTTCGCAATGTGATGCCCGGTTTCGGCAGGCCGCCGGACAGCACGCCGCCGAGCGATCTCAACTACGATTTGTGGCTCGGCCCCGCCCCGCGGCGAACGTACAACCCGCATCGCGCTTTATACCATTTCCGGTGGTTCTGGGATTACTCGGGCGGGCAGATGACAAATCTGGGGGCACACCAGATCGACATCCTGCAATGGGTCCTGGAACTGAACGGGCCCACCGCGGTTTCGTCGGCGGGCGGACGATTCGTACTGGAGGACGACGGCGAAACGCCGGACACACAGGATGCGGTTTTCGAGTACCCCGGCCTCACCGCCGTATGGTCGCACCGCGAAGCCAGCGCCGGGCGTGGTGCGTCGGATCTCGAATTCTGCGGAACTAAGGGAAGCATGACTGTTTTGCGGTCCGGCTTCGAGGTTTTCGCGGACGTGAAGAGAAATCCCGAGGACGCTATACCGGTATTTCAGGGCACGCCGGCGGGTGGTCCGAAGCGGAGCGCCTCGCCACGCGCATACTGGACGACGCCAGTGAAGAAGCCGGGTTCCTCTGCCCAACAGCTTGATCTGCATGTCCGCAACTTCCTCGATTGCGTGAAATCGCGGCAGAAACCCATCGCGGATGTGGAGGAGGGGCACCGCACGGCTACCACGTGCCACCTGGCGAACATCTCTCTGCGCATTGGCCGGAAGATCCGCTGGGACCAGGCCAGCGAGCAGATCCCCGGCGACAGCGAAGCCAGCGCCATGTTGGAGCGGCCCTACCGCGAGCCCTGGGCCGGAATCATCGGGAGCTTGAGGCTATGACTCGGCGCGAGCTTTTGCTGGCGGGTTCAAGCGCCGCCTTCTTGCGTGGCCAGAACCCTCGCGTGCGGATCGGCATCGCGACGACGTGTTACCGGGCTGCCCGGCGCCCCAAAGACACCATCGGGTTCCTGGAATTCGTGCATTCGGCCGGTGGTGGCGGCATTCAGGCGAGTCTCTCCTCCCTGGACCCTGTTTATCTGACCCGGCTGCGCCGCCGCGCGGAAGAGCTCGATATGTACGTCGAGGTGATGGTGGATCTTCCGCACACCGACACTACCCCGTTCGAGCGGACGGTTCAAGCGGCCAAATACGCCGGAGCGCTTTGCATGCGCGCGGCGTGCCTGAGCGGGCGGCGGTACGAAACGTTTGACAGCCTCGGGGAATGGAAAGAGTTTGTTGCCCGTTCGCACAGCTCCCTGCGCCAGGCTGCCCGGATCGTTGAGAAGCACCGGATACCGGTAGCCGTCGAAAATCACAAAGACTGGACCGCCGACGAGCTCGAATCGCTCATGAAGCAGTACGGCGGCGATTATCTGGGCGTGTGCCTGGACACCGGGAACAACATCGCCCTGCTGGACGATCCCATGGAGGTTGTCGAACGGCTCGCGCCCAACGCGTTTTCGACACACATCAAAGATATGGCGGTCGACACTTACCCGGATGGGTTTCTGCTATCGGAGGTCCCCGTGGGCGAAGGCATCCTGGACATCAAGCGGATCGTCTCCAGTGTTCAACGCGCGCGTCCGAAGACCAGGCTAACGCTCGAAATGATCACCAGGAATCCACTTCCCATACCGTGTCTGACGGACAAATATTGGGCGACCTTTCCCGCGAGCAGACGTCCTTATCTGGAGCGAACCATGCGCCTGGTGAAGGAGCGCCGGTCGGACCTGCCGCGGTTGGACGGCTTGGACGACGATGCCCAACACAAGCTCGAAGATACCAACGTTACGCGCTGTTTGCGCTACTTCGGGAATGGGTAGAGGCCTGCGTCCGCATGAAACATGCCCGTACCATAAATTGTAATATTACATAGTATAATGAAATCGATGGCCTTGAATCTCCAGGAGTGGCGGCGACAAAACAGCCTTACCCAGGTTGAGGCGGCGGCGCTGCTTGGTGTCTCGCAGCCCTATCTTTCGCTCCTGGAAAAGGGTGTACGCCCTCTAACCAAGACCGTCCGCGCACGGATGAAATCGGTAAACCGAGCACGTCCGCATATCTCTCTCGACGATCGTTTCCGCGAGCAACTGAGTGCCTTGGGATATGCACCATTCGCCCATGTCTCTCCCGCCCGCTTGAAGCCTGCGCCAGACGTCTTCTTGCTCTCCGTTCTAATGCAGCCAGACGTAGATGCGCGAGTTGTAGAGGCCTTATCTTGGGTGGTCCAGACGTACGCGGCCAAAATGAATTTCCCTTGGCTGGTTCAACAGGCAAAACTGGAGAACCTACAGAATCAGATGGGGTTTTTGTTTCGCGTATCGGACTCTAAGAGCCCAGAGCTTGCCGTTGCTTTAGATGCGCTGGAAAAAGCGCGGCTCCTCAAAGAGGCCACTCTCTGTTGGGATTCCATGCCGTCTGCAACTCGCAAGTGGATGCGCCAACATCGTTCCGCCCTGGCGAGGCACTGGAATCTGGTAACAACGCTGCAACAGGAACAATCCATGCATGCGGCGTAGCTGTCCCGAAGACAAACCCGCGGAACCATGGCGGTCTTTCCTCACCGAACTCGATCGGTTTTTGGACGACTCGGTGGATTTCCATTGTATCGGCGGGTTCGTCATCAGCCAGTTCTACGGTCTCGGGCGCGAGACCGCCGACCTCGACATTCTTCGTGTCATTCCGAAATACATAGTCGAATGAATTACCGAGGTTGCGGGCCGCGGGTCGCAGCTTCAGAAAAGGCACCGGGTCTGCATCGACTATATTCAAGTGGCGAACTATCCTGACAGCTACGAGAGCCGGCTGGTTCGCGTGTTCCCGAATTGGAAGAATATTCGGCTTTGGGCGCTAGAGCCTCATGATCTTGCATTGACCAAGCTTGAACGCAGTTCTGAACGTGATATCCAGGATGTAATGTACCTGGCGCAGGCAGGGCTCATAAGGCCAGACATATTGTTAAAACGCTTCGAAACAGAAATGGAACCGTATGTTGTTGGCCGAACACCCACGTGGCATCGCAGCACGCTGGACATGTGGATCGAATCCTGTTGGCCCAGGTAGTCCACGCCTCGTCGAAATAAGGTGTGCCACCTGAAATTCCCGGAAGTCCTTCGCTTTCATCTGCGCTTCCCGCACTTAGTGCAGGGAGCCCCTCCGTGCTAACGTGGTTCTTTCCCTATGGACCACCAACCGAAACCGCTTGTCGCCGTAATCATGGGCAGCAAGTCCGATTGGGACGTTATGCGGCAGACGGCGGAAACGCTCACACGTTTCGATGTGCCCCACGAATGCCGTGTGCTCTCGGCCCATCGTACGCCGGCGGCAGCGGCGGAGTATGTTTCGGGCGCCGAGTCGCGCGGTGTTGAGGTCGTGATCGCCGCCGCCGGCGGAGCGGCCCACCTGGCCGGAGTCGCAGCGGCTCACACTATTCTGCCGGTGCTCGGGGTTCCGATGGAGAGCGCGTCTCTCAAAGGACTGGATTCCCTGCTTTCCACGGTGCAGATGCCGGGCGGAATCCCTGTCGGAACGCTCGCTATCGGCAAGGCGGGCGCGACGAATGCGGCCTTGCTGGCGGTGGCGATCCTCGGCGTGAAGCGGCCTGAACTCCGCGACAAGCTGCGCCGTTTCCGCGAAGAGCAGGCCAATAAGATCCTTTCGGAAACGCTGGCTTGATCGGCGATAATCGTAAGCGGGAGTTGTCGTCCCCGTGCTGAATCATAATCATGAAGATCTGTTATCTGGACGCGTTCTCGGGAATCAGCGGCGATATGACCGTCGCCGCGCTGATTGACGCGGGTGCCGATGCGAAGACGCTGATCGAGTGTCTGAATTCGCTCGAAACGGGAGCGTCTTTTCGAGTCGAGAAAACGAAACGCCGGGGCATCGCCGCTTCGAAATTCCACGTGGATGTCGAGGACACCCGGGCGCACCGGCATCTGCCGCAGATTTTGCGAATGATCGAACGTGCGAAGCTGCCGGACGGCGCGCGTGAACAGGCAACGGCCATCTTTGAAAAACTGGGTGAAGCCGAGGCAAGCGTCCATTGGGTTCCCATCGAGAAAGTTCACTTCCATGAAGTGGGCGCCGTGGATTCCATCTGCGACATTGTGGGAGCAGCGGTCGGGTTTCGTCTGCTGGACGTGAGCCAGGTGTACTGCTCGCCGCTGAATGTTGGTAGTGGGACGGTCCACACGGAGCATGGCGTGCTCCCCGTGCCCGCGCCCGCTACTGCCAAGCTGCTTTCCGGAAAACCAGTGTATTCGCGGGGACCGGAAGTAGAACTGACAACGCCTACAGGAGCGGCCATCGCCACAACGCTCGCCGCCGGGTTCGGTCCGATGCCTCCGATGAGGATCTCCTCGGTGGGCTACGGCGCCGGAGATCTGGAATTTGCCGAGCACGCGAACGTGCTGCGCATCCTGGTTGGTGAAGCCTCACAAGCGACCGAGGCAACCACCGTAGCAGTGATTGAGGCGAACATCGACGATGCCAGCCCGCAGATGCTGGGCTATGCGATGGAGCGATTGCTCGAAAACGGCGCTCTCGACGTAACCATGACACCGCTGTTCATGAAGAAGAACCGGCCGGGCACTCTGCTGAGCGTGATCGCGCGTCCGGAAGACCGCGAGCGCCTCTGCGGCCTGGTATTCGCCGAGACGCCGACACTGGGGCTGCGGGTTTATGCGGCGGAGCGGCGTGTCGAAGAACGCAGGATCGTGGAAGTGGACACTGCGCACGGCAAGATCCGGATGAAAGTGTCGGGTGCGGGTTTCGCCGCGCCCGAGTACGAAGACTGCCGCAGGCTTGCATCGGAAAAGGGCATTCCATTGAGGGTGGTGCTGGCGGACGCCACCAACGCATATCTGAACAAGAGATGAAATATTACCTCACGACTCCCATCTACTACGTCAACGCCGCTCCGCATATCGGGCATGCCTACACCACCATCGTTGCCGACCTGGTGCGGCGCTTTAAACGGATGCAGGGCTACGAAGCCGTTCTGACGACGGGCTCCGACGAGCATGGTGTAAACGTGGAACGCGCCGCCCAACGTGCCGGCAAGAGCGCGAAGGAATTTTGCGACGTCATTTCCGAAGAGTTCCGTGTCCAATGGGAGCGCCTGGGGCTGAGTGTGGACCGCTTTCAGCGCACTACCAGTCCCCAGCACGCGAAGGTGGTCCAGGACCTTTTCGAGCGCTGCCGCCGGAACGGCTATGTCTACAAGGGCTCCTACACCGGCCAGTATTGCCCGTTCGACAACCTGTACGTGAACGATGCCAAGCCCGGGGACCCGTGCCCCGATTGCGGCCGTCCGACCGAAACTGTCACGGAAGAGAACTTCTTCTTCAAACTGTCGGCGTTCGCCGACCGTCTGCTCGATCTTTACGAAACGCAGCCGGATTTCATACAGCCCGCCACACGGCGCAATGAGGTGATCGCGTTCGTAAAGCAGGGGCTGCAGGATCTGTCCATCACTCGAACGAACATCAAGTGGGGCATTCCGGTCGAGGGGGAAGCGCCCCACGTTTTCTATGTCTGGTTCGATGCGCTTAGCACCTATATGAGCGCGGTCGAGGGAGAAGGGCTCTGGCCCGCGGATCTTCACCTGATCGGCAAAGAAATCGTGCGGTTCCACGCCATCTACTGGCCCGCTTTTCTGTGGGCCGCCGGGCTGGAGCTTCCGAAGCGCATTTACGCGCACGGCTGGCTGCTGTTTGAAAGCGACAAGATGTCGAAGTCGCGCGGCAATATCGTGCGGGCCATTCCCATCAGCCAGGTGATAGGTGTCGACGCGCTGCGCTATTTTCTGCTGCGCGAAATTGTGTTCGGGCAGGATGGCAGCTTCAGCTATGACGCGCTGGTGGGCCGGTATAACTCCGACCTCGCGAACGGGTTGGGGAATCTTGCAAGCCGGACCCTGAGTATGATTCATCAGTATCGCGGTGGTGCTGTGCCATCGGGAACCCCGGCGGCGTCTTCCGCTGTCGCGACGCAGGCGGCGGATACAATCGCGGCTGTGATCGCGGCATTTGAAAATTTCGAGTTCTCAAAAGGGTTGGAGACGCTCTGGTCGCTGCTGTCCGTCGTGGACCGGTTCATCGTCGAAAAAGCACCGTGGGTTCTCGCCAAGAAGGAAGACGAAGCGTCACAGGCGGTTTTGAATGAGACGCTCTACACGGCCGCGGAAGTTCTCCGCATTGCGACGGTGCTGCTTGCGCCGGTGCTTCCGGAATCCGCCGCGCGCATCTGGCGGCAACTGGGCATGACGCAGCCCCTGGAGGAGGTTCGGTTTGCCGGTCTGAGCTGGGGACAACTCGCCGCGGGCCAGATGATTGGCGAAGCCACCGCCGTGTTTCCACGCATCGACGCCAAGCCGGCCATTGACAAGATGCGTGAGCTGGAAAAGCAGGAGACGGCGCGGCAGGCCGCCTTGTTCGGAAAGACCGCGCCGGAAACGCCCGGGGCGGCAGCGGCGCCGCAAGGCGACGGTATGATCACCATCGACGACTTTTCCAAAATCGATCTACGCGTCGGAGAGGTGCGTTCGGCCGAGCGCGTGAAAGGCGCGGACAAACTGCTCCACATGATGATCGATATCGGAGAAGAACGGCCCCGCAGCATCGTCGCTGGAATCGCACTTGCTTACACACCGGAGCAGATGGTGGGCAGGAAGGTCGTCATCGTAGCGAATTTGCAGCCGCGCAAACTCCGCGGCATCGAATCGCAAGGCATGATTGTAGCGGCGTCGCTGGCGGATGGCGCCCCGGTGTTGGCCGGGTTTCTGGAAGACGTGCCCATCGGAGCACGCCTGAAGTGAGTCTTACCGATACTCATTGCCACCTTGATGACGAGAAGTTCGATTCCGACCGCGATGCCGCCATCGAGCGGGCCTTCGAAGCTGGTGTGACGCAAATCGTCGCCGTCGGAACAGGCGATGGACCTCCCGATCTGGAGGCCGGTATCCGGCTGGCCGACGCACATCAAAATGTGTATGCCACGGTGGGAGTGCACCCGCACGACACGAGCAAAGCCGATGACGGCAGCCTCCGCCGGCTCGAGGAGTTGTTAAAGCACGAAAAAGTAGTAGCAGTCGGGGAGGTTGGCCTCGATTATCACTACGATTTCTCGCCGCGCGACCGGCAGCGGGCGGTGTTCGTGGAACAGATGCGAATCGCGCGGGATGCGCGGAAGCCCATCGTGATTCACACACGCGAGGCCTGGGACGACACGATTGCCTTGCTCGCCGAGCATTGGACGCCATCAGGCCTTGGCGGCATCATGCACTGCTTTACAGGCGGAGCGGCACAGGCGGCACAGTGTCTTCAGCTCGGCTTTCATCTGAGCTTCGCCGGGATACTGACTTTTCCCAAAGCGTTGGAGATTCGCGAGGCGGCGGCGATGTGCCCGATGGACCGGCTGCTGGTGGAGACCGACGCTCCCTATCTTGCCCCGATCCCGCACCGGGGCAAACGTAACGAGCCCGCTTTCGTTGTACATACGGCACAGGCGTTGGCCGGCTTGCGCGGACTCACCCTCGAGGAAGTCGCGCGGGCAACCACGCATAATTTTGGCCGGCTCTGTTTGCCAGAGAATCGGGACAGCGGGTACACTGAAACCATTCCATGGGATTCAGCAAGCTAGGGCAGTCTTTCACCGCTAGGGAAATCCTGGAGCTGGTTCAGGACGATCTGCGGAAAGTAGAGAGGGAGATCCGTCTCGAATCCGTCGCCTCGGTCGATGCTATCACCACGATCGGCAAGTACTTGCAGGACGGCGGCGGGAAGCGGCTACGCCCCACTCTCCTCTTGCTGGCATGCAGGCTTTTCAGCGAGCCGCCCGAGAGTGCGATCCGTCTCGCCGCGGTCATCGAGATCATCCACACGGCGACACTGGTCCACGACGACGTCATCGATATCGCCAAGACGCGCCGCGGCAGGCCCTCTCCGAACGTGATTTGGGGCAACCATACTTCCGTGCTCGCGGGGGACTGGTTGTACATGCAGGCTTTCCAGATGGCCCTTCGCGAGCGCAGTTTCCATGTCTTGGACCTGCTGATCGGCCTCACCCAGATGATGGTGGAAGGCGAACTGCTGCAACTGGATCGCATCCGGAAAATCGATATCTCGGAAGCGGATTACATGGAGCTGGTCGATCGAAAGACAGCCAGCTTGTTTTCCGTGGCGGCGCGGCTCGGGGCGATTACCGCCGGAGCGGACGATGTTTCCGAAGCCCGCCTGGGCGAATACGGATGGAGTCTCGGCATCGCATTTCAACTTGTGGACGATGTTCTCGACTTTACGGCGCATGAATCCGTGCTGGGAAAACCCGTTGGAAACGATCTTCAGGAAGGCAAAGTGACGCTGCCGCTCATTTATGCGCTGGAGCGTACGACTGGTTCCGAGCGCGAGCTGGTCGAGACCGTTCTAGCCGATGCGAACTACCACCGCGTGCCGTTCTCAACCATTCTGGAGCTTATTGAACGCCACGATGGCATCTCGCGAGCCAAAGAGCGCGCACAAATGTTCACGGATAAAGCGCGCTCCATTGCAATGGAGTTTCCCGAATCGCCTTATCAGCGGGCGCTGGTGGCCCTAACGGACCTCGTCACCGAGCGGGATTACTGAGAAATAGTGAAGACCAGGCGTGAATGGCTGACCGGCGCCGGCTCCCTGTTGGGAGCGGCGGCGGGGGGTGCATTCGCGTCGCAGAAGCAGCGCGGCCGCCGGCCTCGTATTCTGCTCCGCAGCTCCTGGCAGAGCGTGAACATCGGCGATATCGGGCACACGCCCGGAGCGCTCTCGCTGCTAAACAAGCACTTCCCCGAAGCCGGGATCACATTGTGGCCGGGGCGGCTGGATCAAGCGTCGCGGGACCTGCTGACGCACAACTATCCGGATCTGAAGATCGTGGAGGGAACCGTGGGGGCGGACGGCCGTCCAACGCCGGAGCTGGCGCGTGCGTGGGCGGAGACCGGCTTGTGTCTTAGCGGGTCCGGCTCGGGGTTCCCCGCGAGCGCGCACGCTGTCGCATTTCACAAGGCGACCGGCAAGCCGGTCGGCGTGTTTGGCGTCAGCACAGACCCGATTTCGGGCATCGGTGAGGGAAGAGAGCCAGAGGGCGGCACGCTGAAGGAGCTGCGCGCGAAAGCGCTGCGGCTGCCGCCCGGACACCTGCCCGCCGATCTGCGATACATCATCGATCGCGCTGCGTTTTTCTTCTGCCGTGACACGATTTCGCGGGACTATCTGCGGGCGCAGAAGGTAAAGACGCCGATTCTCGAGTTCGGGCCCGATGCTCAGCTCGGGATGCATATTCGCGACGATGCGAAGGGGCTGGCGTACCTGAAAGCAAGCGGGCTCGAAGAGGGGCGCTTCATTTGCGTCATCCCGAGGCTCCGCTACACGCCGTATTACCGCATCCGCGGCACGCCGCGCACTCCGGCGGACGATATCAGAGATGCTATCAACTCGCGCACGACGGAAGCGGACCATGCGAAGCTGCGCGAGATGATCATCTCCTACGTGAAGAACACGGGGAATCGCGTGCTCGCGTGTCCGGAGATGACTTATCAGATCGAGCTGGCGAAGGAGGTTCTGGTCGATCCTCTGCCGGAGGCGATCAGAAAGAGCGTGGTGTGGCGGGACAGCTTCTGGTTGCCCGACGAGGCCGCGTCTGTCTATGCGCGCGCGCAGGCGGTGATCAGTGTGGAATGCCATTCTCCGCTGATCGCGCTGCACAACGGGACACCGGCGATGTACGTGCGGCAGCCCACCGATACCTGCAAGGGCCAGATGTATCGCGATTTCGGCGCTGGGAGATGGATGTTCGAGATCGAGGAAACCAGCGGCGGCGAGTTATGGTCGCGGGTGGCGGAGATTGTGAAAGATCCGGGAAAGGCACGGGTTCGTGTCCGGTCGATCCTGTCCGGGGTCGAGGACCGGCAGAAGCGGATGGTTGCTGCTGTGCGGGCAGCCTGCTGAGCCGCCTCACAACGTGAATTCGATTCCCTGTGCCAAAGGAAGATCACTGGACCAGTTGATGGTAACCGTCTGGCGGCGCATGTAGGTTTTCCAGGCGTCACTACCCGCCTCGCGCCCTCCGCCTGTTTCTTTTTCGCCGCCGAAGGCTCCTCCGATTTCCGCGCCGCTGGTGCCGATATTCACGTTGGCAATACCGCAATCGCTGCCCCGGGCGCTGAGAAACGTCTCGGCGGAGATCAGGTTTGTGGTGAAAATCGATGAGGAAAGCCCTTGCGGCACATTGTTGTGCCACTCGATGGCTTCATCAAGGGTGTCGAATTCAATCAGGTACAACACCGGCGCAAAGAGTTCTTCCTTCAGAATCGGCATCTCCGGCCGCGCTTTGACGAGCGTGGGTTTGACGTAGCAGCCTCCGGCCCGGTCCAGCGCTTTGCCGCCGAAAATCACTTCGCCGCCCTGCTCCCGGGCTTGCGAGAGGCCTTCCATCATATCCTTCACGGCGGCGCGGTTGATCAGCGGGCCCATCAACGTATCCCCGCGCAAGGGATCCCCGATGCGGATCTGACGGTAGACGTTCAGAAGCATCCCGGTCAGTTTTGGCGCTATACCTTTCTGCAGAAAGAGCCGCCGGATGGTTGTGCAGCGCTGGCCCGCGGTTCCAACGGCGCCGAAAAGCACCGCCCGTAAGGCGAGGTCGAGGTCTGCGTCGTCCATCACGATCACGCCGTTGTTGCCGCCCAGTTCGAGAAGTGTGCGTCCCAGGCGATTGCCCACTGCCTCCTGAACGCGGTACCCCATCGAGGTAGAGCCCGTCGCGCTGATCAGTGGGATCCGCCGGTCCTTCGACATGCGTTCGCCGACAACCGAGCTCTTACCGATTACGAGATTGAATACTCCCCGCCAGCCGTGCCGCTCGAGCACGCGGTTGCAGATATTCTGAACGGCGATGGCACAGAGCGGCGTTTCCGATGACGGCTTCCAGACGACACAATCGCCGCAAACGGCGGCGATCATCGCATTCCACGCCCAAACCGCTACCGGGAAGTTGAAGGAGGTAATGACGCCCACCGGCCCCAGCGGATGCCATTGCTCGTACATCCGGTGGCCGGGCCGCTCGCTGTGCATGGAGAGTCCATAAAGCTGGCGTGAGAGACCGGCGGCGAAATCGGCGATGTCGATCATCTCCTGCACTTCCCCCTTGCCCTCCGGGAGAATCTTGCCCATTTCGAGCGACACCAGCGCGCCCAGATCGTCTTTCACCCGGCGCAGCTCGCCGGCAATATCGCGGATGATGTCGCCACGCCGTGGGGCCGGCAGCAGGCGCCAATCGTGAAAGGCATCGGCTGCGTGCCATACCACCTCGTCGTACTCTTCTTCGGCGGCCATCCGGATCCGCGCGATTTCCTTGCCGTCGTGGGGGCTTGAGGAAATGAGTTCGCCTCCTTCGGGTTCGGGAATCCAATCGCCCCAACACGCCCCGGAGTGGATTGCTTCGATCCCAAGCCTCTGGAGAAGATCGCGGCCGGGCGGCGAACCGGACGCCTCCCCTTGTATTTCGTTTACGTCATCAGAGCCAGCCATCGAAGAGCCTCCGCATCCGCAAGCCAATGCAAAAAGGGCCGGATTTCTCCGGCCCCTCCGAATTTCACTGTACCGCTCCGTCAGAACATGTACAATGGCGTGCCCTGGGACGGCGCTTCGCTGCCGGCGCCGACCGGCTGAGGCTCGGCTTCCTTGTTCAGTTGCCGGCAGAAGATACCGGTTTCGCCAAGATAGACTTCCAACTCGGCGGGACGGGGCAGCGACCCTTGTATCAAGGCTTCCGATAACGGATCCTCGATGTACTTCTGAAGCGCGCGCCGCAACGGACGTGCGCCGTAGCTACGGTCGGCACAGGTCTTTTCCAGAATGTACCGGGCCGCATCGGGCGCCAGCCGGATAGTAATCTGTTTGTCCACCAGGTTGGAGTTGATCTGAAGCACCATCAGGTCGATGATCTTAATCAAGTCATCGTCCGTCAACGAGGTAAAGAGGATCACTTCGTCCAGGCGGTTCAGGAATTCGGGATTGAAGGCCCGCTTCACTTCGCTCAGCACCTGGTCTTCAATTTTGCTGGGAATCCCTTGCTCCTGCGGAGCCGAGAAACCCATCGGGGACTTCTTATCCAGGAATCGCGCCCCCAGGTTCGAGGTCATGATGATAATCGTGTTCTTGAAATCGACGGTGTTGCCGAGACCGTCGGTCAACTGGCCGTCTTCAAACACCTGGAGCAGAATGTTGTAAACATCCGGGTGCGCCTTCTCTATCTCATCGAGCAGAATCACCGAGTAGGGCGACCGCTTCACACGTTCCGTCAACTGCCCGCCTTCCTCGTAGCCGACATATCCCGGAGGAGAACCGATCAACTTCGAAACGGAGTGTTTCTCCATGAACTCCGACATGTCAAAGCGGATCAGGGACTTTTCGCTCCCGAAGAGAAACTCGGCCAGCGCGCGCGCGACTTCGGTCTTTCCGACGCCGGTTGGTCCCAGAAACAGGAAAGAACCCGCAGGCCGTTTCGGAGACTTCAAGCCCGCGCGGGAGCGGCGGATAGCGCGGGAAAGAGCCGAAAGGGCCTTTTCCTGGCTGATGACCCGCTTGTGCAACTCCTCCTCGATCCGGAGCAACTTGGCAACTTCCTCTTCGCGGATAGCCGTCATCGGGACGCCGGTCCAGCGGGCCACCACGTCCTCGATATCGTCTTTTCCGACGACGCCGGTTGAAGTGTCGTCCAGATTGTACTTCTCCCGCAGCAGGCGTAGATTCTCGCGTTCCTTGCGTTCCTCGTCCGAGTAGAAGCGCGCCTTTTCGAATTCGTGGTTGGCGATGGCGTTTTCCATCCGGTGCACGATGAACTTGATTCGCTTCTGAACATCGGCTACCTCGCCTGGGAGCGTAGTCTGCCGGAGCTTTACTCTCGCGCCCGCTTCGTCGATCAAATCGATGGCCTTGTCGGGCAGGTAACGATCGGGAATGAACCGGCTGGAAGCGTACACGGCGGATTCGATCGAGTCGTCCGTGTAAGCGACAGCGTGGAATTTCTCGTAGCGCTCCTTGATGCCGAACAGGATCCGCACGGCATCCGCTTCGGTTGGAGGCGGCACCTTGACAGCCTGAAAACGCCGCTCGAGCGAGCGGTCTTTTTCAATCGACTTGCGGTATTCGCCAGGGGTTGTTGCGCCTATGCATTGTATTTCGCCCCGCGACAGAGCGGGCTTCAGGATGTTGGCGGCATCCAGCGATCCTTCCGCCGATCCCGCGCCGACCAGGGTATGCAACTCGTCGATGAAGATGATGGCGTTCTGATTCTCCATCAACTCCTTCATGATGGTCTTCAGCCGTTCTTCAAACTGGCCGCGATATTTAGTTCCGGCCACAATCAGCGAGAGGTCGAGCGCCAGAATGCGCTTGTCGGAAAGAAAGGAGGGTACATCGCCATCTGCGATCCGCTGCGCCAATCCTTCGACAATCGCCGTCTTGCCGACGCCGGGCTCGCCAATGAGCACGGGATTGTTTTTCGTGCGCCGGCACAGGATCTGTACGACGCGCTCGAGTTCGTAATCCCGGCCGATGAGCGGGTCCAACATGCCGTCCATGGCCGCCTGGGTCAGGTCGCGGCTGAATTCGGAGAGCAGGGAACTCTCCTTGGGGCGGCTCGATGCCATTTTTTCCGAGGAGGACCGCGCAATTTCCTCACGAACCTGGGAAAGCCTCAACCCCCGTTCATGCAGAATCTCCGCCGCAAAGCACTTTTCCTCGCGCAAGAGGCCCAGCAACAGATGCTCCGTGCCGATGTGCTTGTGGTTCAGCCGCTCGGCTTCTTCCGCCCCATAAGCGAGCACGCGTTTGCATTCGTGGCTCAGAGGCAGATCGACGGACGTCGAGACCTTTTCCCGAATCGTGGTGTGCGCCTCGATCTGCTTGCGAATGGATTCGATGGCAGCAACGGAGCGCAGGAAACGATTCGCCAGGGCCTTGTCTTCGCGCAAAAGGCCGAGCAGCAAGTGCTCGGTCTCAATATACGGGCTACCGAACTGGCTGGCTTCGTACCTCGCGAAGAAAATCACCCTGCGCGCCTTCTCGGTATATCGTTCAAACATAGTCTTACCGTCTACTCTTTCTATTCTCTCAAGCCTTGGCTACTCGAGTCGAGAGAAAACAGTTCACCCTTGTCCAGCCTCAAGACGCGATCGCACCGCGCCGCGAACTTCTGGTTGTGAGTAACATAGATGGACGTGAGCTGGTGTGAGCGATGCAACTCGTCCAGCAGGTCCATGATCATTTCGCCCGTTTTGAAATCGAGATTGCCGGTCGGCTCATCGGCCAGCAGCGCCTTGGGGCGCCCGACCAGCGCCCGGGCGAGCGCGACGCGTTGTTGCTCTCCACCCGACAATTCACCGGCCCGGTGAGTCGCCCTTTCTTTCAACCCCACTTCCTCCAGCATCCGGGTAGCCGCAACCGAAGCTTCCGGCTGCGAGACATTCCGGATGAGCAAAGGCATCATCACATTCTCGAGAGCTGTGAACTCCGGCAGCAGATAATGAGTCTGCCAGACAAACCCGATTTCCCGATTGCGATAGTTCGACAGTTCGGCATCCGAGAGCCCCGAGATCTCCCTGGTTTCGAAGAATATTGTACCCTCCGAGGGCCGATCGAGCCCTCCGAGCAGATGTAAAAGAGTGGACTTGCCCGCTCCGGATTCTCCAATCAAAGCCAGCCGCTCTCCCCTGTACACATCCAGGTTCAAGGCGGCAAAAACCACCAGTTCACTCTGCCCCGACTGATAACGCCGGGTAAGGTCGAGTGCTTTGAAACTAGTATCGGTGCCGGAACCCATTAAACGCCAGCAGACCCCTCGCTTCACGCTATCATGAACCGGCTGCTGCTTTGGCGGCCGGCCCCGCGCCTGCCCATGGGACAGGTGACCTGAAGATAAGCCTCTAGGAATTCGATGCTGGAACCTGGCTTGAGGTTGCCGTCTGGGTTTGTGGGCGTCCGGAGACGCCCGCCGGAGAGGACTATCTGTGTGTATCCGTGTCCATCCGTGGCTAACTAGTTGCGCCGCGACGATCTCGCGCTCTGCGACTTGGCTACTTCGTACGGCGCGCCGGCCGCGACTGCGCCAGTGGGCAGCGCAACCGGATTGTCGATGAGTTCCGCCATCTGGTGAATCGGCAGCGCTTCCGCTTCGCGGGAGAAGGTCATGGTTTTCGTGTCGGGACAGAAGTCTACGCGAATCCAATCCCCCCCGCGGACCTGTTCTGTCGCAATCAGGTTCGACATGGGATGCACGAGCAGCCGTTCGATCGCTCTCTTCAAATGGCGCGCGCCATACTTCATGTCGGTACCTTCCTCCAGCAAATAGTTTTTGCCGGCGTCCGTGACAGTGAACACGAACGGCTTGTCACAAACGGAATTGAAGATGCGCTGTTGCACGAGCCGCAACTCGATCTCCAGCACGCTGCGAAGTTCCTGCTCTCCCAGCGGCTTGAATACCACGATCTTATCGAGCCGGTTGATGAACTCCGGCGTGAATTTTCGGCGTGCCGCCTCGACACCCGTTCGTGAGATCTTGGCCGAAGTCTTCTCATCCACTGAACCGTTCGTGGCTTTCTGTGCCATTTCAAACGCGTTGAATCCCAGTTTGGGACTCATGTAGTGGTTCATCTCCGCGGCGCCGAGATTGCTGGTCATGAAAATCATGGCGCGGGAGAAATCGACTTTGCGGTTGTCCCCGAGCGTCAGCGTCGCTTTATCAAGGATGCCCAGGAGAAGGTTCCACAGCGCGTCGCTGGCTTTTTCGATCTCGTCGAAAAGGATGAAGCCCATCTTCACCCGGTCCGTGTGGTACTGGTTGATTACTTCCTGGCTCAGCAAGGGATGTGTTTCACGATGCCCCAGATATCCCGGCGGGGATCCAATAAGTTTGGCGATC
>DASTMK010000211.1:0-29277 GCA_035714225.1 Bryobacteraceae bacterium
GCTGGAACATTTGGTAAATATGATGTGCCTCGTGGTGCACCATGTACTCGATCTGGAAGTGTACGTTGTAGTGGAGGTATTCCCGGTGACGGCCGGGCCGGTGCCACGCGGCGGCATCCAGAGCTTCCAGTTTGCTCAGCAGCTTTTCGCGCTCCTCCGCAAAGCCCTCCTTCACCCGCGCCGGACCGATTGCGAGAAGCCGCTCGAATTCCGGATCCTGATCCGGATCATAAGGTTCAACTTGCGGGTTATCGGATTCCAGCATCTGGATCACCCGGCATTCGAACACCCGCTGCACACGCCACAGGTGGCAGACGAGCTCAATCAGGGACCATTTTCCCTCTACCACGCGGCAGGAAAGGGCCGCTTCGTCCAGACCGGAGGAGAGCCGAGCAATGGTGGAGGCCTGTTCGCGCAGTTTCTCTATCAGCGTCCGATAAGGACTTTGTAGATCAGTCTGGACGTTTGGGCACATGACAGGATTATACGGCGGATTTCGCGTTATCTCATACCCGTATAATGTTTACGCGAAGGTCACGGAGACAAAATGCTAAACACAAAGATGTTGCTCGTACTTGGGCTGGCCGTTAGCTCGAGTCTTTTTGCCGCGCAGAAAAAGCGGGTGGCCGTTCTGGATTTTGATTACGCTACGGTTTCGAGCCATGTCGCCGCCATCTTCGGAACGAACCAGGATGTCGGGAAAGGAATCTCCGACATTCTGGTCGACAGGCTTGTGAAAAGCGGCACGTACGACGTGGTAGAGCGCAAAGCGATCAGCAAGATTATCGCCGAGCAGAACTTCTCGAACAGCGACCGCGCCGACGCAAGCACAGCGGCCAAATTGGGGCGTGTGCTCGGTGTCGACGCCATCATTATTGGCAGCATCACGCAATTCGGGCGCGACGATAAGACGACCAATATTGGCGGGCAGGCCGTCGGCGGCAGGCTCGGAAGGTACGGACTGGGAGGCATCGGCCGCAGACAAGCGAAAGCCGTCGTAGGAATCAACGCACGCATGATCAGCACCGACACCGCTCTGATTCTTGCCACGGCGGCGGGCACCGGCGAGTCGCAGCGGTCCGGGACGGCGTTGCTCGGTTCCGGGGGCAGTGCCGCCAATCATGCCGGCGGGGCTGTCGATATGTCGAGCTCTAATTTCGCCGACACGATACTGGGTGAGGCCGTCCACGCCGCAGTCGGGCAGCTCGCCACGCAGTTGGAGCAGCAGACTTCCCGGTTGCCCCAGAATACGGTGACCGTTCAAGGTCTAGTCGCGGACGTCGCAGGCGACACCGTCGTTCTGAACGTAGGAACCAAAGCTGGCGTGAAAGTGGGCGACCGGCTCCGGGTCGAGCGGCCCGTGCGGGAGGTTCGCGACCCCTCCACCGGGAAAGTGATCCGCCGGATTACGGACCAGGTCGGCGAGGTCGCCGTAACGGAAGCCGACGAGGTGTCATCGGTCGGAAAATTCACCGGCTCCGCTCCGGCGAAGGTGGGTGACGTAGTCAGTTCCGCACAGTGAACTCCCATGGAAATTGGCCAGCGAATTGGCGATTACGAGATTGCCGGCATCCTCGGCGCCGGCGGAATGGGCAAAGTCTATAAAGTCCGGAATGTCATTTCCGACCGCAATGAAGCCATGAAGGTGCTTCTGCCCAGCCTGAAAGCCGATCCCGAACTGGGGGATCGCTTTCTGCGCGAGATAAGGGTGCAGGCAAGCCTCGATCATCCCAACATTGCCGCTCTCCACACGGCGCAAAGCATCGGCGATCAACTGGTGATGATCATGGAGTTCGTGGAGGGCGTCTCACTCGACAAGCTGATCCAGCGAGGCCCCGTCCCCCTCGACAAGGCGCTCAACTACACGGCGCAGGTTCTCTCCGCCCTGGCTTATGCGCATGCCCGCGGAGTCGTTCACCGGGATATCAAACCGCAGAACATCATGCTCGCCGAAGGCGGGGTTGTGAAGCTGATGGACTTCGGTATCGCGCGGCTTGCCGCGGATCGGCGGCTCACGCAGACCGGGCGCACGGTGGGCTCTCTCTATTACATGTCGCCGGAACAGATCAAAGGGGCGCTCGATTTGGATGGCCGCGCCGACCTTTATTCGTTGGGTGTCACGCTGTATGAGATGGTGACGGGCAAGAAGCCGTTCGTGGGCGACAGCGACTTTTCCATCATGGCCGCGCACCTGGAAAAAGCCCCGGTTCCGCCGGTCCAGGTGGACCCGACACTACCGCCGGAATTGAACGACGTCATTCTGATGTCCATCGCCAAAGACCCTTCGCAGCGATTCCAAACCGCCGAAGCTTTTGGCAATGCTCTAGCGGCAGTTCGCGGGGCCGTGGCGGCGCTTGGAGCCACACCCACCATCGGCAGCACGCAACAGCAGCCCCCTGCGGCCGCGCCGGCTGCGGCAACACGAAGCAGGCGCGGGTTGTATATGGCGGTGGGCTCCGTGTTGACGCTCGCCGTCCTCATTGGTGCGGCAACGCAACTTCCCAAGTTCTTCCGCACCAGCGCTGACGGACCAGCAGCGGATGCCATTGTCGAGCCCGCGCAAACGCCACTGCGGCCGGAGCCTGTCGCGCAAACACCGGAGATCTCCACTCAGACCAACGCGCCTCAGACCGCCGTGGAGCCGGCGCCGGCCGTCGAACCTCCAGCGGTAAAGATGCCGGACGCAGCGCCGAAGCGCGTGGAGCGGCAAGCCACAACAGTCGCCGTTCCCGCACCCAGGGCGAGTTCGCCGGTCCCCGCGGCCGTCAACACGCCAACCCAATCAGTTTCACCGACGGCTGTCGCACCAACCGAGCCGGCTGGGGAGCGTTCCGTTCAACCTGCCCCCGACCAGGCGGCTCTCCAGAAACTCGAGCAGCGCATGATGCTGATGGCCGCACGCGTCGCCGGTGTCTCCGCTACCTTGACACGAATGGAGAGGGAGATGGCGGCACAGGGATTGGGGATGAGAAGCGATTTCGTCTCCGCGCAGCGGCGCCTGGAATTGCACATGGACCAGGGCGAAGCCGCGCTGAAAAAAGGCGACGTAGCCGCCGGCGGCCGAAGCCTGGACGCGGCGGAACGCGAACTCGAAACACTCGAAAAAGCTCTCGGCCGGTAAAGCCCTATCAGCCTTCGATCCAAGCGGTTGGCGGGCCTCATGGTCTACCGCTCCGTTGCCATCGCGGCTCAGCTACACGCTCCCCATGCAAGAATAGGAAGGAATGATCGAAAATCTGCGTCCCGGTGCGTCTGCGAAACGGGCACGGGTAGTTCTGTTTGATTTCGATGGAACGCTGTCGCTCATCCGCTCCGGGTGGGTGGAAGTAATGGTTCCCATGATGGTCGAAGTTCTAGCGGAGCTGAAGAGTGGTGAATCGGAAGCCGAACTCAAGCAGGTGGTGGACGAGTTCGTAGCCAGGCTGACGGGTAAGCAGACCATCTACCAGATGATCGAACTGGAGAACCAGGTCCGCGCACGGGGCGGGGAACCCGAGGATCCGCTGGTATATAAGAAGTGGTACCTGGATCGCCTTTGGGATCGCATTCGCGGCCGTGTCGACGAACTGAAAAAAGGGCATTGCGCGCCGGAGAAGTACCTGGTTCCCGGCTCCCTCGAACTGCTGGAAGCTTTGCGAGCAAGAGGGCTCAAGCTGTATCTCGCCAGCGGCACCGACGAGAGCTACATGAAACGCGAGGCGGAGCTGCTGGGTGTGACACCGTACTTCAACGGCGTCTACGGCGCGCTGGACGATTACAAGAGTTTCTCGAAGGCGATCCTCATTCAACGCATTATCGGCTCGGCGGAATGCGCCGGTGACGAGTTTCTCGGGTTCGGCGACGGCTATGTCGAGATCGAGAATATCAAGCAGGTGGGCGGCGTGGCGGTGGGCGTTGCGACCGACGAGCCGGAATGCGAACGCATCGACGAGTGGAAACGGAATCGCCTGGCCGGTGTCGGCGCGGATTGGATTGTGCCGAACTATCGCTCGAGCGACCGTTTGATGGAGGCTCTTTTTCAGTAGCACGCCAATGCCCTCCCGCTATCCGCTGTTTGACCGGTCGCGGCTCCTCATCAAGCCGCTTTCAGAACGTATCCACGATTTACATGTCGAGCACTGGCTCGGGCTCGCCGATCCGGCTCCTCCATTTTCCCATCCGGCCCTGCCGGACGTGGCCGCGCGGACGGTGTGCGCGAGAGAGAAAGGTGCCGCGCGCATCCTCATGATGGGTGCGCACGTGTTAAGGGCGGGGGTGAGCCGCCATCTCATCGATCTGATGGAGCGGGGATTCATCGATCACATCGCGATGAATGGCGCCGGAGCCATACACGATTACGAACTGGCACGCATCGGTGGGACCACGGAGAGCGTTGCCCGTTATATTCGAACCGGTGAATTCGGATTGTGGTGGGAGACCGGCGAATTGAACGAATGGATCACCGGCGCAGCCTCCGCCGCCGAGGGGCTTGGAGAACACATCGGCAAAAGGCTGGAGGCGAGTTCGTTCCGCTATCGCGACGTTAGCGTACTGGCCGCAGCCTGGCGCCTGGGTGTTCCCGTTACGATCCACGTTGGAATCGGCTACGACATATTGCACGAACACCCGAACTGTGACGGCGCGGCGCTCGGTGCCGCCAGCTATACGGATTTTCTGATCTTTGCGCGCTCGGTAGAGCGGCTCGAAGGCGGAGTTCTGTTGAATTTCGGCTCCGCCATCATGGGACCGGAAGTGTACCTCAAGGCGCTCTCGATGGCGCGCAATGTGGCGGGCCAGGAAAAGCGCGTAATTCGCGATTTCACGACGGCGGTGTTCGACCTCGTGCCGATTGAAGGCGACATCCACCACGAATTGACGAAGCGCGACCCGGGCTACTTCTTCCGGCCGCATAAAACCATTCTGGTAAGAACGGTCGCGGACGGGGGAACCAGTTTTTATTTTTGCGGCGATCACCGCGCCACCGTACCGGCCCTTCGAAACGCCTTGCTGGAGGCGGCATGACGGCGGAACGGATTCTGGCCGCCTTCCCCCGGCTTTCGGCGCTGGTGGTGGGCGACATCTGCCTCGACCGTTGGTGTACGTACGATCCCGCTGAATCGGATCCCTCGCGCGAAACCGGGATTCCGAGAATAGGTGTCGTCTCGACCCAGATCACGCCCGGAGCCGGCGGTACCGTGGCCAACAATCTTGCGGCGCTGGGCGCGGGACGCGTAGCCGTGCTGGGTGTGATCGGCGATGACGGTTTTGGATTTGAATTAAGCCGTGCGCTCCGTTCGAGAGGAATTGAGCCGGACCTGCTGATCACCACGGCGGACGTTCAGACCTTCACGTATACGAAAATCATCAACGGGATGAGCGGCGTGGAGGACCGTCCCAGGTTGGATTTCATCAACACGCGGCCGCTCGCGCCCGATGTGGAACGCGTGGTGATCGAGCGGCTGAACGCGAGTGCGGGTGAGTTCGACGTCATCTTCGTTTCCGACCAGGCGGAGACCAACGCAGGGGGCGTAGTCACGGAAGGTGTGCGCCAGTGGCTTGCGCAATGGAGGACCGCTTATCCCGACAAGATTGTTTGGGTGGATTCGCGGATGCGCTCCGACCGGTTCCGCAAAGCGATCGTGAAGCCGAACCTTCAGGAAGCCGAAGAGTGCTGCCGCCGTCTGTTCTCGCGGGTCGATTTTGAAGCGCTGCGGAGACACATTGACTCCGATCTGCTCTTCGTCACGCACGGCGAGCGCGGTGTCCTGGTTGTGGAGCCCGGAAGCGAGTCCTGGGTGGAAGCGCGTCCGGTGGAAAATCCAGTGGACATCTGCGGGGCGGGGGACAGCTTCTCGGCGGGAGCCGGGCTGGCTCTTGCTGCCACGCGTTTGCCGGTTGCCGCGGCGCGGATCGGCAACCTGGTGGCCTCCGTAACCATTATGAAAAAGGGTACCGGGACCGCGTCGCCGGACGAAGTGCTCGCAGCCGAGAAGCGTTTGCAGGTATGAGAATTCTCGCCGTAGACATTGGCGGCACGAAGTTTTCCATGGCGGCGTTCGAAAACGGACGAATCACCAGCCGGTTCACTCTACCGACCGATCGCGATGGCGGACCACAGTGGATGGTGCAGCAGATTGCCAGAACCGGCCAGGAGTGGCAGCGTGATGGACGCTTCGAACGCATCGGTATCGGGTTCGGCGGACCCGTGCTGTTCGACAGGCAGCAGATAGCGCTCTCGACGCACGTTGGCGGCTGGAGCGGCTTCCCCTTGCCGGAAGTTCTGGAACGGGAGTTCGGAACACCGGCGGTGATGGATAACGATGCCAATGTCGGTGCGCTCGGGGAGTGGCGTTACGGAGCGGGCGCCGGCTGCGACCCCTTGTTCTACATGACCCTTTCGACCGGCATCGGCGGGGGCATCCTGGTGGGTGGGCGGCTGTTGCGCGGCGCCGATGGCTACGCGGGCGAGATCGGGCATCTCACCATACGCCCGGGTGGTCCGGAATGCCTGTGCGGCGCACGCGGGTGTTTCGAACGCATGTGTTGCGGGCTGTGGCTGGAACGGGATCATGGACGGCCGCCGGATGAATTGTTGCGCGATACCGGCTTCGTGAGGGAGTACGTCGTCGATCTCGCCCTTGGGCTGAAGGCCTGCATCATGCTGTTGAATCCCGCGAGAATAGTGATAGGCGGCGGCATCAGTAAAGCGGGCGAAGCGCTCTTTAGACCTCTTCGGGCGGAGCTCGGCCGGCAGATTACCGCCTGGTCCCGGGCCCGTGTTGAGGTGGTCCCCGCCGCGCTCGGTGACGACAGCGTGCTCTATGGTGCGTTGTGCCTGGCGCAGAATTAGCGCCCGAACGGGAAATGGAATGGTTATGAATTCAGCCGAGCTTTATAAGAACGAGCTCATGGAAACGGTCGGCAAGATCGACACAGGTAAAGTGCAGACGGCGATCGAATGGTTCGAGGAGGCGCGTGACAAGGGGCGGCACATTTTCGTGTGCGGCAACGGCGGAAGCGCA
The DNA here is from genome assembly GCA_035714225.1 of Bryobacteraceae bacterium. GTDB lineage: Bacteria > Acidobacteriota > Terriglobia > Bryobacterales > Bryobacteraceae > CAADGY01. The sequence goes on from DASTMK010000211.1 coordinate 7,002, forward strand.
TCAACGGCGTCTCATTTCGCCTGCGACATCGTCAAGGGCGCCAGTTACAATCGCGATAAGCGGTTTCGTATTCTGGCGCTGACCGATTCGCTACCCACGCTGACGGCCTATTCAAACGACGTCAGCTACGACTGTGTTTTCGCGGAACAGTTGAAAAACTTTGCGGAGCCCGGAGACCTGGTGATGGCGATCAGCGGTTCCGGCAACTCGCCGAACGTCGTCTGCGCGGTGGAATACGCCAATTCGATCGGATGTAAAACCATCGCCCTGACCGGGCGCGACGGGGGCCGGCTGGGCGCCCTGGCCGGATTGAACATCCAGGTCCCTGTCCAGCATATGGGCCGAATCGAAGATGCACACCTGATTGTCTGCCACATGATCGGCTATCATTTCATGGACTACAGCGGGTAGCCTGACGGAGCCGCGCGCGCCTATGGTACTGGTATTACCCTACCGGTACTGCAAAGGGATAGTTTCGGTACCTTCCTCTGGTATTATTTCCTCGTTCATTGTCTGGGAGTGATGTCTGTAAGGGGGACACACATGAGTACTCAAGGATTTATGGCGCGGGGCCCAGCTCCTTCATTGGCGGGAGTGTTTGTGTGGGAACTACCCGATCACTCCGTGACGGTTCAGTTGCCGGCGCGAGTCATCTCGGAACTTGCCGGCAGCCCCGAAGGTGCTGATCTGCGCCAGTCGGCGGGACTGCAGGACCTGGGCGGCGCCATCCTGGGCAGCATCGAGGAAACGGCGGGTGTTGCACTCCTGGTGGAAGATTGTCTCTCCCTGCCTTTCTTCACTGGATCGGAAGGCCGTTTTGCGGAAGATCGCAATAAAGACCGCTTTCGCGATGTCCTGGGAACGTGGGCGCCCGGGCCGGACCGGAGGGTCTTCGCTCTTGGCATCTACCGGCGGGTTCTCGGCCAACTGGTGCCTTCGGCGGAGGATGTGGCGCTTTACTCGTCTCAGTTCAGCGGCGCTCCGGCGATCCTGCTGCTGATCTCGGCCCGGAATAGCCATCCGCGCGAGGCATCGCTGTTCGTATGGCGTGCCAACGCCTTCGTGGTAGCCGGTTCGCGATTTCCACTCGATGGAACGGCTTTGCTGGCTTTTTCCGGAGCGAAACACACGCCGCCTTCGCCGCTGGCGGTAGCGCCGCCCGGACCGCAGGCGGTCCGGAATAACGGAGTGGCGGAGGTCCAACAGCCTGTGGCCGCCGTGCATCCTGCGCTAGCGGCTTCAGTAGTTGCGCGTCCCGTATCGGCGCCGGGCGTGTCTGTCAGGCGCTGGATCCTGCCTGTCGTTCTGGGCTTACTTCTGTTGATGGTCCTCACGTTGGGCGGACTGGTGGCCCGGCTCTATTGGCCGGCAAATGTGGAGACAGTACAGAGCGGAGGCCAGCTCGACCTTCGCGCGATGCGCTATCCGGACAGCATTTTTCTGACGTGGAACCGGACTGCACCGGTCCTGAGTTCGGCCACCGGCGGTCGGCTGGCCATCACCGACGGGGAATACCATAGAGAGCTACAGCTCGAAAAACAGGAATTACTTTCGGGCAGCGTCTCATATGTGCCGGCGGGAAACGACCTCCATTTTCGCCTCGATGTCTTCATGTCGCCGGATCGGACCATAAGTGAGAGTGTTCGCGTAATTGGCGGGCTGTTTTCAGAACTGCGCAGGATACTACCGCCCATCGGTACTCCGCCACCGAGACAGGAGGTGTCGCGCCCGCCTGGGTCCGCCACGGTTTCAACACAGGAGCCGAGACAATTTGAAGGACCGCCATCGCTCGCTTCCAGTCCGCGCGAAGTTTCCCGGGGCTCTTCCGATCGCGACGCCTCAAACCGTACGGTCTCCATGCCGCAACCGCCGGCGCTACCGCAGCGGATGGTGCCTGACCTCACCACCATCAGCGCTGTTCAGAGGCCCTCGATTCTACCCGATGCGCCGCCTCCGCCGGAGCGAAGTGTCCCCGGCGCTCAGCAGAGCGTGCTGTCTTCACAGCCCCTTGGCACGTCCGGATCCGCCCAGCCGGCTAAACCAGTTGTGTCACCGCCGGTTCCGCCGGTGGCGACTCGCAAAGTCATGCCTTCGATTCCCGGAAGTGTTCGCTATCTGGCGGAAAATGCCGGCGAAGTTGAAGTAAGAGTACATGTGGATGCTCGCGGCAACGTGACCAACGCGGCCCTCGTCCGCGCTGAAAAGAGCGCCGGAATCTTCCTCTCGCGCTATGCGCTGGCGGCTGCCTATCAATGGGAGTTCAGACCGGCCATGGCGGGCGGCAAACCCGTGAACGGCGAGGTGCTGATCAGGTTCCAATTCGCGTCCCGTTGACGTGTTCACCCGAGGGAAATAATCAATTTACCGACGCCGTCGTCGTATCGTTCGAGCAGGGAGAAGGCTTTCTCGATGTCTTCGATGGGGCGAGTGTGCGTCAGCATAGGCGCGAACAGGGCACGGTGGTTTTTTATCAGATCCAAGGCCTGGTCCGATTCATGATTGGAGCGCCGCACGCTTAGCAGAGTCCCTTCTTTACGGCGCAGCGTATGGAAATCGAATTCTACGCGGACTTCGGATGGAATACCCGTAACCACGACGCGTCCGGCTCTGCGAATGGCGCCGATGGCCTGATCGAGTGAACCGCCTTTTGCCGCACAGTCGATAGCGAAATCCACTCCTCGTTGTCCCGTGTCGGCTAAGATCTGGCGGACTGTATCTACGGCGGAGGGGTCGATGGTCGCATCCGCTCCCATCCTTATCGCAAGCTCGCGCCGGTGAGCCACGGGTTCCACAGCCCATACACGGACACCGGACAATTTCAGAATCGCAATGGTGAGCAGCCCGATGGGTCCTGCGCCGAAGACGGCCGCCGTATCCCCCAACCGCGGTTCGGCCAACTTCATGGAGTGCAGAGTCACGGCGAGCGGTTCGAAGAGAGTGGCTTCGCCCAAGTCAAGGTTCGGCGCCAAGGGGAGGAGGTTGGCCACGGGCAAATTCACCAGGTCCCGAAAGAAGCCGGGGTCTCCGGGCTGGCTCAAAAAGCGGATGTGGTTGCAGACATTGTGCCGGCCGGACCGGCAGTACTCGCAATGGTAACAGTAGATGGCGGGTTCGAGTGCGGCCCGGTCTCCCGGACTCCATCCGCTTACCCCGGGGCCGGTGCCGACTACCACTCCCGCCGGTTCGTGCCCTAACACCATTGGAAACAGGGCGGGAGCATCCCCCACCGAGCCTTCCGAGAAATTGTGCAGATCGGACCCGCAGACGCCGACCATTTTCACCCGCACCTGTACTTCTCCAGGGCCGGGATTCTCGATCTGCCCGCTCACCAGGTTGAACCGGTGAGGTGCAACCAGTTGCGCCACTCTCATGGAATTATTTCTTGAACAGACTGTCGAACGCCGCCCGGGCATCGTCCGCGTTGCGGGGAGCCGGCGGTCCGCTGGGTGCAACGCCCACCGATGCGGAGGGCGCGACATCGCGGGCCACCGTCACACGAGGCTTGAAAAGCTCGCACTCATTCCGCTGGTCTTTTTGCGCGATGCGGATGGGAATGGGTTTCAGGCACTGAAATCTTGTAGAAGGCTCAAAGTGTGCACACTGCTTGCAGCAGTGCAGGGCCATGTTGCACTTCGGGCATAATCCTTTGAAGTCCGTATCCGCGGGAAGCGCCGTCGAGCAGTTGAAACAGCGGTAGGCCGTGACGGACTGCACTAATCTGGGGAGGCGAGGTCCCGTGACGTCGATAGGGGGACGAGGCCCCTGGTTCCTGGGGCGCTCTTCCCGGGAGGGACCCCCACGGTCGCGATCGGAATCCATGTAGCCACGTTGTTTGTACTTTCGATCGTTATCCATGGCTAGCTATTACTCCTTTGGAACCCTTGAAGCAGCAGGGTTATAGTACGTGCGAGCAAAAAAGCGATGGCTTGCAGGCATCCAGCTCGGCAGTGCGCATCGGGGACTGGAAAGCATCCCGATCGCTCCGTCAGGGTGGGTGAGAGGGACGCTGCGGAAGTTACCTTGGGGCTATGAACCCGATCCGGTAAGGCTCAAATACCTATTTATCACGGATCTGTTCACGACACCAGCAAATTCTATTGTACATCATGGTCACAAAACGAACCGCGGTTTTTCTATTCCACTGCCCACTTGATCAGAGAGTTGCAGGGGCGGGTCAGGGGGTCCTCGTAGTGGTTGGGAGAGATCCGGAACGAATAGCCGAGCCGGCCGGTGTGCGTGGGAATGTAATCCTTTGCAAACACAAAAGCCGAACCCTGTTGTTCCACAGCCGGTAGAGCTAAAACCTCCGTTTCTTCGAGCTGCCCGCTTCCGTTGACACGGCCCACGACAGCCTCGACGCGGATGTCATCCGGCTTCAGTCCCGCCAGATCGATGGTCGTGCGAAACGGAAGCGGACGTCCGCTGACAACAACCCCTTCCGGTTCCGGACCCATCGCAATAAACCGGATGTGATCCCAAGCCCGGACCACCTCCGCATTCCATTGCACCCGCTCCCTCACTTTGTCGAATCCACCCTGCTGCAACTCCAGGAAGGCTCGCTGCGCCGGAGTGTAGAGCTGGCTGGCATATTCTTCCAACATGCGCTGAAAGCTGTATTGCGGACTGACATTCCTCAAAGACAGCTTGACCCGCCGCATCCACTCTGCTGGAACGCCTTCCTCCCGGTCGCGGTAATACATCGGTATGATTTCGTTCTCCAGGAGCGAATAGATGGCGCTGGCGTGGATCTCGTCCTGGTCTTCGCTGTAATCCTCACGGTCGCCGATGGCCCAACCGCCGGAAGTTTCATAAGCCTCGTCATACCACCCGTCGAGCACACTGAGGTTGAGAATGCCGTTGATGCCGGCCTTCATTCCGCTGGTACCGCAAGCCTCCTCGCCGCGCCTGGGATTGTTCAGCCACAGGTCGACACCCTGTACCAGCTCGCGAGCCACCTGGATTCCGTAGTCCTCGATAAAGACCAGACGCTTATAAAGCTCGGGGTCTCTTGAAAGCTGGACAATCTCGCGAATCAACGCCTTACCAGGATGATCCTTCGGGTGTGCTTTTCCCGCGATCACAATCTGGACGGGCATGTCCGGGTTCGTGAGGATCTTTTTCAGCCTCTTCGTATCACGCAGCAGAAGCGTCGCGCGCTTATACGTTGCAAACCGGCGCGCGAATCCGATGGTGAAAGCATCGGGATCGAGGACCTCCGCCTGCCTGCGTAACTCCGGTGCGGAGGCTTTTCGCGCCACCGCCGACGCTGTCACACGGTCCCGCACAAAGGCGATGAGCTGACGCTTGCGGCGGCGGTGGGCCTCCCATAGTTCCTGGTTTGGGATGTCCTGTACAAGGTCCCATGTCTGCGGCTCGTGAAAACGCTCATGCCAGTCGGGCTGCAGATACTGGTCGTAGATCATGGCCAGGTCGGTGTTCAGCCAACTGGGCAGATGAACGCCGTTGGTAATGGAGGTAATAGGGACCTCCCACGTCGGCAGTTCCGGCCAAAGGTCCTGCCACATCTCCTGGGAGACCTCGCGGTGCAGGCGGCTCACGGCATTTCGATATGCGGAGGTCTTGATGGCGGCGATCGCCATGGAGAAACGCTCCTGCGGATCGAATCCGTTGCGGCCGCCCAGAGCTAAAAATCCTTCAAACGGAATGCCGCCTTCATTACAGTACCCATGGAAGTAGTCGTACATCAGACCCGGCTCAAACAGGTCGATACCGGCCGGCACGGATGTGTGAGTCGTGAAAATATTGTTGTTGCGCGACGCCGTCAGCGCCTCTTCGAACGTGAGGTTGTGCTCTTTGATGAGAACGCGAATACGCTCGATGGCGAGAAAAGCCGAGTGGCCCTCGTTCATATGAAACGCGGCGGGCTCCAGGCCAAGCGCCTTCAGAGCGCGCAGACCGCCTATCCCAAGAACAATCTCCTGGCGGATGCGCGTGTGAATATCGCCGCCATAAAGCTGGTCGGTGATGTCGCGGTCGTCGGGCCTTTCGTTTTCCGGGATATTGGTATCGAGCAGATACAGTTTTACCCGGCCGACATTGATCTGCCATACCTTCACGTACACCGGTCCGTGAGGCAGGCCGACCTGGACCAACAGATCTTCTCCCTTATCGTTGATGACCGGGGAAACGGGAAGGGTATAGAAGTCGTTGGTCGGGTAACGCTCCTGCTGCCAACCGTCGGGATTCAGAACCTGCTGGAGATATCCTTTCTGGTACAACAGCCCGATACCCACCAGGTGGATACCGGCATCGCTGGCCGCTTTCAGATGATCCCCCGACAAAACACCAAGGCCCCCGGAATAGATGGGGAGACACTCCGCCAATCCATACTCCATGGAAAAATAAGCGACCAGGCGATCCCGTGCGGGCGCCTCCTGATCCATGTAGGAGTCGTAGCGCTCGCAGGCGCGGCGGTACAAAGCGAGGTAGCGCGGATCCTTGCCCGCTTTCTCCAGGACGGCCTGCGGCAGGCGTCCAAGCATGAGTACGGGATTGTGGCCACAGCCGGTCCAGAGAGCGGGGTCGAGGCGTCGAAACACCTGCCGGATGGTGAGATCCCAGTTCCACATCAGGTTATGAGCCAGTTGGGACAGCCGCGAGAGCGTATCCGGCAGAGCGGGACGGACCAGGAACTCCTTGAATCGATGGATATGAAAAGGCATGAAGATTTAAGTCTATCCCTAAAATACCAGAGGCCCCTCGGCCAGGCTTCTCAGCCGTCAGCAGCACGGTACCAATGACCACGGACGTGCCTAAAATCGTACGCCAACGCCGGCCTTGGCTCCAATTGTGGGCAGGATGTAATGATGAACGGAGAAAAGCTCGGCGCGGATGAGCAGGCGTGCGCCTAATGCCGCCACGCCGCCGCCGCGCCAGTGCACCGACCAAAAGGTTTCGCTCTGATCATACAGGAAAAAGGGAGTAACGGCGCGGGACCGCTGGAAAACAGCGCCGGCGCCGCCTCCTACAAAACCGTAAGCGCGTTCGGTGCCGAACCGGTAGAGCAGACTGGGACTTATCAAAGTGCGCCGCTCTGAGTATTCAGACCGCTCCGCCACTCTTCCCGTATCGTCTCTTGCCGTGACGATGTTTACATCGATGGCCAGCTTTGGCAGCACCGGCAGCATCACGGAACCCCCATAGACGGCACCGCTCCCACCCCACCCTTCATCTTGTCCGAACTTGACGATTCCGGCGCTGCCAAACACTTCAATGGAGCGGGGAGGTTCGGCATAAAGACCGGACATCAGGCTACTCAGAACCATCACACACAGGAAGAACCTGCCCATATTATTGGCCATCGCCGCATCTCACGGACCTATTTTGCTCTGAACTGTTGAAAATATCCATATCTTCCGACGGAAAAGTTACAAGGAAACTCAAACGTACAATAAAAGCTTGTAGATTTTCGTATCTGATACACCGAAAACGGCCTAAAATGGAGGCATGAAACTAAGCGCTCAGGAGGAATACGGTCTCCGGTGCCTGCTCTTCATGGCGCGTCATGGCGACGGCCATAGCCTCAGTATTCCTGAGATCAGCCGTGCGGAAGGACTGTCTGTGCCGAATGTGGCCAAGCTCATGCGGCTGCTTCGCCTTGGAGGATTTGTCGCGAGCGCCCGGGGGCAATCCGGTGGGTACACTCTGTCGCGTCCAGCGAGCCAGATCACGGTTGCGGAAGTGGTCGAACTCCTTGGCGGACGCGTATTCAGCCGGAACTTCTGTCAAAGGCATGCCGGCATTGAACCTGTATGCACCCATATCGAGGACTGCTCGATCCGGTGCCTGTGGAGCACTCTGCAAACGATGGTTGAAGGTGTACTCGCCAAAACCACTCTTCTCGACCTGGTAGTGAGCGAGGCCGATATGGCCGCATTTCTCGGCTCGAATGGTTCGGCGAAAACCCAATCGCCGGAACTGGTACCGGAGCACACGATCGCCGGACAGTGAGAGCGAAGAATTAGCGTTTTCCATCGAACTGTCATTGAGACGCCGCAGCCTCCGCGGAGAGGGGAGTTGTGTGCGGGGTGTTCCATCTTTGATCCCACCGTCCTGTGCTTGCTAATATCGAACAGACTGGTAGTCACTTGACAGACTGGCGGTAACGGGCTGGCGACCCGCATTCACTTACATGACCAGCAAACACTTGGAACCTTCCGCGCATTTCAATGTTCTTACGGAGTCCCGCATACAAACCGATGGACTTTTTTCGCTGCTAGACCCCGAAGCTTTGTACGAACGCCCAATCCCGGAGCGGCATCGGATCATTTTTTACCTGGGCCATCTGGAGGCGTTCGACTGGAATCTGATCGGACGAACCGGCCTCGGTCTCGAATCGTTCCACCCGCAATACGATCATCTGTTTGCATTCGGCATCGATCCTCCCGAAGGTCAACTTCCGAACGATCAGCCACCGGATTGGCCGTCGATAGAAGAGGTGTTGGATTATAACCGGCAGGTACGGCGCAAATTGGATGAAGCCTGGGACAGCGCATCCCCTGAGTTGCGGCACGTCGCGATCGAACACCGGTGGATGCATGCGGAGACGCTGGTATACATTTTTCATAACCTGGAGTACAGCCGGAAAAAGCAAGGGCCATCCAGGGAGCCTGCCGCATCGCCCATACTCGAAAATTCCCTGATCGATATCCCGGCCGGCTTTGCCACATTGGGCAGAAAGAAGGAGGAAGGCTTCGGGTGGGATAACGAGTTTGAAGAACATAAGGTGCATGTTCCGGCTTTTCGAATCCGCCGGCACAAGGTCGCCAATGGCGAGTATCTTCAATTCGTGAACGCCGGTGGCGAAGCACCGTTTTATTGGACGAGACGCGGCGGCGAATGGCACTATCGCGGCATGTTCAATGAAATTCCGCTGCCGCACGAGTGGCCGGTGTACGTCACGTTCCAACAGGCAGTGGAGTACTCGCGCTGGAAAGGTGTTTCGCTCCCGACGGAAGCGCAATGGCACCGCGCGGCATTCGGAACCGCGGCCGGCGAGGAACGGCTCTATCCATGGGGGGATGCGCCGCCCGACGCGTCCCGCGGCAATTTCGATTTTGATCGTTGGGACCCGGTGCCGGTGGACGCCAATCCTTGCGGTGAGAGCGCCTTCGGAGTTCAACAGACCGTGGGAAACGGATGGGAGTGGACCTCGACGGTTTTCGGACCGTTTCCCGGTTTCAGTCCGCGTTCCTACTATCCCGGATATTCGGCGAACTTCTTCGACGGCCAGCACTACGTGCTGAAAGGCGGAAGCCCGCGCACCGCGGCGGCGCTGCTTCGCAGATCGTTCCGGAACTGGTTCCGGCCGCGTTATCCGTATATCTACGCTACGTTCCGATGCGTTGAGGAGTAATAGATGCTCGCGCGAGCTTTCCCCGCAAACGATCCCCTGCTGGAATTTGCAAACGACGTTACGCTGGGCCTCACGCAGGAAAAGCAGAGGGAGCTGCCGTCCAAGTATCTCTACGACGAGCTGGGGTCGGTTTTGTTTGAAGCCATCACCTTGCTGCCCGAATATGGTCTAACCCGCGCCGACGAACGTGTCATACGGCGGAGCGCCCCGGAGATCGGCCGCTATTTCGGCGGCGCCCTGATTGCGGAGTTGGGCAGCGGGAGCGGAAAGAAGACCCGCCACATTCTGAACGCCTGCCTGAAAGGCCCCAGCCTGACGTATGCTCCCATCGATCTGTCGCCCGCCGCGCTCGCGGCCTGCGCCGGCCAGTTGGGCAACGGTGCCATTGAAGTACACCCGATTGCCACAAGCTACCTGGATGGCATTGGCCGCGCCGCCGCTCTGCGTCAGAGAAAACAAAAACTGCTGGTTCTGTTTTTAGGTAGTACCATCGGCAACTTCGACCGCAATGGCGCGGTCGAGTTCCTGCGCAAAATCGGCGGCTGCCTGTTGCCCGGCGATGGCTTGTTGCTCGGTACCGATCTTGAAAAGCCGATCCCGGAAATGCTGGTTGCGTATGACGATCCAACGGGTGTGACGGCGGCTTTCAACCTGAACCTGCTTGGCAGGATCAACCGCGAACTGGGCGGCGATTTCGATTTGCGGATGTTCCAGCATGAGGCCAGATACGATGTGGAGCACCGCCGGATTGAGATGCACCTCAGATCCAGGGCCGATCAGACAGTAACGATTCCCGGGGCTCAACTGCGGGTTTCGTTCGTTTGCGGCGAGACGATCTGGACCGAAGCATCGCACAAATTCGCGCTGGCTGAACTGCCGCGAATGGCGGCGGAAGCCGGGTTTGTCCACCAGCAACACTGGATCGACGAAGAGTGGCCCTTCGCCGAAAGTCTTTGGATGCGCGCCGCCGGTCCATAGAATGCGGATTCCCGTCGAGTTTCGCCAGGTCTCTTTTGAAATAGGGGGCAAGACGGTCCTGCGGGATTTTTCGCTGGCTCTCAGCGAAGGGGAAACCGTCGCGCTGCTCGGCCGCAGCGGATCCGGAAAAACGACTGCTCTCAAGCTGGTCAACGCGCTGCTGATGCCGGCTTCCGGCGAGGTGCTGGTAGAGGGGCGTGCAACCACGGCGTGGGATCCCATCCGTCTGCGCCGGCGAATCGGCTACGTCATTCAGGAGACCGGGTTGTTTCCACACTTCACCGTCGCCGGAAACGTCGGGCTTGTTCCGCGCATGGAAGGCTGGCCGGAGGAGCTTATAAACAAACGTGTGGACGAGTTGCTCGAGATCGTGGGCCTTGCGCCCCGGGAGTTCGGACCGCGTTATCCCCGTGAGCTTTCAGGCGGACAGCGGCAGCGCGTCGGCGTGGCGCGCGCGCTGGCCGCGGACCCGCCTCTGCTGCTGTTCGACGAGCCTTTCGGCGCGCTCGATCCGGTCACCCGCGCCGAGGTGCAGGCCCATTTTCTTCATCTCCGAAACTCGTTGCGGAAGACGGCCCTCTTCGTGACGCATGATGTTCGCGAGGCGCTTCATATAGGAAACCGGATTGTTCTGCTCAAAGACGGATCCATCGATCTGATAACAACACCCGCCGGATTCCAAACGGCCGGTACTCCCGAGGCGCAGGCCTTTCTGGCTTGTCTCAGTTGACTGAACTTATGCGATCCGGGCTTGCGGGCGACATCGTTCATCTGACGCTCGAACATCTGATGCTTGTCGTGACGGCCGTCACGGTTGCCGTTGCGATTGGCGTGCCGGCGGGTGTGCTGCTCGTCCGGCGCGCGAAGTGGCGGCGATGGCTGCTCGGCTTCACGAATATCGTGCAAACGATTCCGAGCCTCGCGTTGTTCGGCTTTCTGATACCGATTCCCGCCATCGGTGGTATCGGGCGGCGCACCGCCATTGTGGCGCTCATCCTTTATGCGCTGTTGCCGGTGATTCGCAATACGCTGGTGGGTATTCTCGGCATCGACCCTGCTGTCAGGGAGTCGGCCGTGGCGATGGGAATGACGCCGCGTCAACTGTTATGGAAAGTGGAGATGCCGCTCGCCGCGCGTACCATTCTGGCGGGAGTGCGTGTCGCCACTGTGACTACAATCGGCACTGCAACTATTGGAGCCGCTATCGGCGCCGGCGGCCTGGGCGTGTTCATTTTCCGCGGCATCGCATCCGTCGATACGACTCTGATTCTTGCCGGCGCTCTCCCCGCCGCGGCCCTTGCACTGCTGTTTGATGGAGGTTTGGGTTGGATCGAAAAACGGTTGGCTGTTGTGTAATTTCGCTGTTGATCCTGGCCGCCTGCGGTGGAGGCAATCGCATCGTGGTCGGGTCGAAGAATTTCACCGAGCAGGTGATTCTGGGGGAAATCGTCGCACAACATCTGGAGCGCCGCTTGGGAGAGCGTACCGAAAGAAGACTGAACCTTGGTGGAACACTGCTTGCGCACCAGGCGTTGCTGTCGGGGCAAATCGACGTCTATCCCGAATATTCCGGCACGGCACTCACCGCGATATTGAACCGCGATGCAGCCGCCGATGCGGGTGCGGTCTATCAAATCGTGGGGACAGCCTATCGCAAGCTGGGTCTTGAATGGCTGGCACCGCTCGGCTTCAACAACTCCTTTGCGATGGTCATTCCCGGAGAGCTGTCAAGACGCCAGAATCTGAGCACGCTCTCCGAAGCGGTGCGGTGGCAGCATGCCTGGAGGCTGGGTGTCGGCTACGAGTTTGAAGGACGTCCGGATGGCTTGCCGGCGTTACTGCGCACTTATAAGCTCCAGGTTTCCGGCCAGCCCCGCAGCATGGATTTAGGCTTGTTGTACCAGGCTCTGGAACGGGGGCAAGTGGATATGATCGCGGCGAATAGCACCGACGGACTCCTCTCGAAGATGGACACCGCTGTCCTTGCCGATGACCGCGGTGCCTTTCCACCCTACGAGGCCGGATTGGTGGTGCGGTCGGAGACCTTGGCCAGAGTTCCGAAAGTGCGTGAAGCGCTCGCCGAGCTGTCGGGAAAAATTTCGACCGGCGTGATGCAGCGATTGAACTACCGCGTCGACGTGGACCATGAAGCAGTGGGAGCCGTGGCCGCGGATTTCCTGCGCGAAGCCGGCCTGTAGCGGACGCCACTCGCGCCAGTATCCCCGCGGACGCGAGTATACAATGGTGCTTCAACGAGGAACGCCATGCACAAATTTTTCCTGCTGCTTCTTCTCGCGGCCAGCATGCCGGCCGCGGATCTCAAAGTCGGCGTCGCACGGATCAAGATCACACCGGACGGGCCCATCTGGATGTCCGGCTATGCCAGCCGCGACAAACCGTCCCAAGGCGTGGTCCAGGAACTTTGGGCCAAGGCCCTTGCCTTCGACGATGGCCGCGGGCGCGTCGTAATCGTGACAACCGATCTGATCGGTCTGCCCCGGTCCGTTTCCGACGCTGTTGCGGCACAGGTGCAGAAACAGCACGGGCTGGAGCGCGGGCGGTTGTTGCTGAACTCTTCTCACACCCACACCGGACCGGTCGTCCGGCCGAACCTGAACGTGATGTATGACCTCGACGACGAAGGGGACAGGAAGCTGAAGGAGTACTCGCAACAGTTGACGGATCGTCTGATAAGCGTCGTCGGAGCGGCGCTCGGCGATCTTGCCCCGGCCCGCGTCGCCTTGGGACATGGAAATGCCGGTTTTGCCATCAACCGCCGCGAACCCACGGCAACCGGCGTCAAGATTGGAGTGAATCCGGCGGGACCCGTCGATCATGACGTCCCCGTCCTGAAGATAACGTCTCCGGACGGAAAGACCCGCGCGATTCTCTACGGGTATGCCTGCCACAACACGACGCTGGGCGGCGACTTTTACCAGATCACGGGCGACTTCGCCGGCTACTCGCAGGCGGAGATCGAAAAAGCCCATCCCGGCGCGACGGCCCTGTTTCTTCAACTCTGCGCCGGCGATCAAAACCCGAATCCGCGGGGAACGCTCGATCTGGCCGAGCAGCATGGCAAAGCGTTGGCTTCCGAGGTGTCTCGGGTGCTCCAGGGGTCGATGAAGCAGGTCCGTCCGCCGCTCCGCTTTGCGTATCGTGCCACGGAGCTTGAGTTCGCTCCGCATACCCGCCAGACCTTTGAAGAGCAGCTCAAAAGCTCCAACCGGTTCGCAGTAAGGCGGGCCAAGTTGATGTTGCGCGCTTACGACGAGGGCCGCCCGGTTCGCCGCGTTCCATATCCCGTGCAGGCGGTCCGCTTCGGGAAAGATCTTACGCTGGTCGCTCTCGGAGGCGAGGTGGTGGTCGACTACGCTTTGCGAACGAAGAAAGAGTACGGCACCAGCGAGGGGCTGGTGGTCGCGGCGTACTCAAACGATGTGATGTGCTATATCCCGAGCCTGCGCGTACTCAAGGAGGGCGGCTATGAGGCGGTCGACAGCATGATCTATTACGGCCAGCCGGGTCCTTTCAACGAACAGGTGGAGGAGATGGTGTTCGACGCCATTCACGACGTGATGAAACGCGTGGGGCGAAGGCCGGAGAAGCGGTAGTTGGCAGCGGCCGCTACCGCCCTGCTGGGTTCTGCTTTCACGATCGCCGCGTGTTTCGGTGCGGGGTTCGCTCTCTTTCCGAAGCTGCCGCTGGCCCGGTCTATTCGTTTCGCGCTGGGCGCAGCGCTGTTGAGCACGGCTGTTTTCCTTCTCCTGTTGGCCGGCGCAGGGGGACGAACGCCGTTTGCGGTGTTGGGTGCCGGGGCCATCGCGGCAGGGGCGTTTCTCAAAGGCCGTATTTCGAAACGGGAATCGGCGCCGTGGCCGCTCGCGGCGAAAGCGGGCGCCGCCTTTCTACTGGGCGCCTATGGGGCGCTCTACCTGGTTCACGCAATGGCGCCCGAGACCGCTCCGGACGCCATTACTTACCATCTGGGACTCGTAGCCGAAGCGTTGCGCCTGGGCCGGTTTCCCAACCGGATCGGTTTTTTTGAAATGCTGCCGCAGGGCGCCGGGATGCTGTTTGCCCACGCCTTTGCTTTCGGTGCCCATTCCGCGGCAAAACTGGTGCACTTTGCTTTTCTGGTACTAACCTTTCCGCTCCTTCTGAGAGTAGGAGGAAAGCTCGGCTTGCATTGGAGTGTCTCCGCGGCGGCAGCCCTCGTTTATGTCCTGACGCCCGTGGTTGCCGTCAGCGGCACGTCCGCCTATAACGACGCCGCGCTCGTGTTTTGTGTACTCGCCGTCTTTTATCTGCTGCTGTGCTGGCGCGAGGCAAGGGACTGGCGGTTGCTGGTGTGCGCCGGGTTAATAGCGGGCTTCTGCTATGCCATTAAGCCCACCGGCGCGGTTGTGCCCGTCGCCGGTTTTGTGTGGATAGCAATCGCGGCAAGGTCGTGGCGATCGAATCTTGTCTTTGCTGCCGCGGCGGTCCTGATGTGTGCGCCGTGGGTGGTGCGGAGCGCCGTTCTCACCGGGAATCCTATCGCGCCTCTGGGAAACCGGCTCTTTCCGAATCCTCACTTTCACATCACGACGGAAGACCGCCTCTCCGCAACGCTTAGAGAGTATGGAGGCGTCAACGCCGCGGCCATACCCCAGGAGATCACCATTCGCGGCGGCAAACTGCAGGGGCTGCTCGGACCCATTTACCTGCTGGCGCCTCTCGCATTTCTGGCGATGCGGCGGAGGAACGGGCTCACGCTGGCCGCGGCGTTGCTGGTGATGGCCGCACCGTGGCTGCTCAACACAGGTACCCGTTTTCTAATGCCGGCGCTGCCATTTCTGCTGCTGTTGCTGTTTATGGCTCTGCCGCGCCGGGCGTTGGTTCCGGTGGTGCTTGTCCATGCGTTGCTCTCCTGGCCGGCCGCGGTGAGTGCTTATTCCGATCCCTCCGCCTGGATCTTGCGAGGGTTTCCACTGAAAGCCGCGTTTCGAATCACGCCCGAACGGGAATACCTGCGGGAGCGAGTGGGCGGCTTCGCTCTTGCGGAGGCTTTGCACGGAATGACGGAGCCTGGCGAGAGGGTGCTGGATTTGTTTGGCATTCCGTGGGCGTACTCGCATTTTGTGCCGGTAGGCCCCTGGCATTCGGCGACCGGCGACCGGCTTTCCACCGCCCTCCAGTTGGCTGCGAACCCTGCCGCGCTGGACGTCATCGTGGCGGAATGGCCCGAACAGCGCATTTCGGGCGTGCGTTTCCGTGTTGGACAACCCTTCGATACGGTCTGGGCCATTCACGAGATTCAACTGCGCAACGGCAGCCGCATCCTCCGGCCGGTGCGTTCGTGGTTCTTCTCGGCCAATCCGAACCCGTGGGAGATCCTGTTCGCCTTCGATCGCAATGTGGCGTCGGCGTGGCAGTCCTGGAAGCACATGCGGCCCGGCATGTTCATCGAGATTGAACTGGCCGAACCGCAACGGGCGACCGGGGCCACAATGCTGGCCGTTCGTTCGGATGCAAACCGGGCAATAGAAGTGGACTTGCTTACGCCCGATGCCGCGTGGCAGCCGGTGCCGCACCGTTTGGAGACCCGGCCGCCGGTAGACTTGACGGCCGCTGCTCTGGCCCTTGTGCGGAGCTCGAATATTCGCTATATCGTAGTGCAGGCAGGCGGGGGCGGCGAGACGGGCTCTTTAGGCCGGCGGCTGTTCGAAAGAACACGCAGCGGCGAACTGGACGAGATGGCTTCGGAAAGGGAGCTGCGCATCTTGCGCGTGCCGTAGGCTCTTTCCGGCGACCGCCGGCGTGGACCGCCGGTTTTGTGGCAATCCTGTGTTTTGTTAGGGATAGGCCTCTGTTTGACGTACTTGAAACCGTCTGCTAGACTGGTTTGGTAACCGGAGTCAGCCCGGAATTGCGCCTGTGAACCTCACAACCTGCTATACTTCTGCCAGCTCTCTGCGAGTTGCAGGCAGGTTAACCCTGCGCACGCTCACTTCACCCTACGTGTTTTTGGATATTTACACAGCGTCCGGGCAAGCTCCCCGCGTATTCAGTGGCTATCTGAATTCCCGGTTTGAGCTTTAACACATGATTGTGGGTCAAAACTTCAGCAGATGCAAGCAAAATCCGGCGGCGGACGCGCGCACCGGGCGGCTCTTAGTTTGACCTGGGTTTCTGAATGCCGTTCGGCTCTTGAGGAGTAAATATGGAAAATCCGGCAAATGGTGCCATCCGCGAACGAGTTGATTTTTCAAAGATCAAGACATCGATTCCGATCCCGAATTTGATCGATGTTCAGAAAAAATCCTACGAACGTTTTCTGCAGATGGAACTGCTACCCGAGGAGCGGGATGATACGGGGCTGCAGAGTGTCTTCACGTCAGTCTTCCCCATCTCGGATTTCCGTGGTTTGAGTCAGCTCGACTTCGTCGATTATTCAATCGGAAACTGGGAGTGCAAGTGCGGCAACCTGAAGGGTCTGCACCACCTTCGAACTACCTGCCGGAATCCCAGTTGCGGTGCCAGAATCAGGACGGACCCTTTCCACGCCGGTGATGTGTTGTGTCATCGCTGCGGCACATTCAACCGCAACATCGTGACATTCTGCAACCGGTGCGGAGACCCCGTATCGCTGCAGTTGAAATACGATGTCGCGGAGTGCGAAGAGCGGGGCATGACCTACGCCGCGCCGCTGAAGGTCACCATCCGGCTGACGGTTTACGACAAAGACGCGGAGACCGGCAACAAGTCCGTCCGCGACATCAAGGAACAGGAAGTCTTCTTCGGCGAGATTCCGCTAATGACGGAAAACGGGACCTTCATCATCAACGGAACCGAGCGTGTCATTGTCTCGCAGCTACACCGCTCGCCCGGAGTTTTCTTCGAGCGTGTGCCGGCGCAAGGCTACTACCTCGGAAAGATCATCCCGTACCGCGGCAGTTGGGTGGAGTTCGAGTACGACGTCAAAAACCTGCTCCACGTCCGTATCGATCGCAAGCGGAAATTCTACGGAACCGTTTTCCTGCGCGCCCTTGGATTCAAGAGCGACGAGCAGATCCTGCGGACCTTCTATACCATCGAAAAGCTGAAGATCAAGGACAGCAAGCTGTTGTGGACCGTGTCCCCCGGTCTGGTCGGTCTGAAGCTTTCGCATGCCATCACCGCCAAAAACGGCGACACAGTGGTTCCACAGGGCCGCAAGATCACCGCGTCCGTTTTCCGCGACATCAATAAGAACAAGATCGAGCAGGTGGAAGTCGCGGCCAACGATCTCGAAGGCGCGTACGTCGCCGCCGACGTCATCGACATGTCGACGGGAGAAGTGCTGCTCGAATCCAATCATGAGCTGACCTCGAGCGGTATCTCCAAGATGATGGAAGCGGGCATCGAAGAGTTCGAGGTGTTCTTTCCGGAGCGCGACGAGGTCGGCAATGTCATTTCCGTCACGCTGAAGAAGGACTCGGTCAAGACACAGAGCGACGCGCTGCTGGAGATCTACCGCAAGCTGCGGCCGGGCGACCCGCCGACGCTCGATACGGCGACGCAACTGTTCCACGGCATGTTCTTCGATCCGCGGAAGTACGATTTTTCGCGTGTGGGGCGGATGAAGTTCAACATCAAGCTCTTCGACCGGGCCGACGCAACCCCGCTGGATAAGCGGACGCTCGATCCGGACGACTTTACGGGCACCATTCGCTACCTGTTGAAATTGCGCAAGGGCATCGGGCTGGTGGACGATATCGACCACCTGGGGAACCGCCGCGTCCGGGCGGTGGGCGAACTGCTCGAGAACCAGTTCCGGATCGGCCTGGTGCGAATGGAGCGCGCCATCAAAGAGAAGATGTCGGTCTACCAGGAAATGTCGACGGCGATGCCGCACGACCTGGTGAACGCGAAGCCCGTGATGGCCGCGATCCGCGAATTTTTCGGATCGAGCCAGCTTTCGCAGTTCATGGACCAGACGAATCCCTTATCGGAGATCACGCATAAGCGGCGGCTCTCGGCGCTGGGTCCGGGAGGATTGTCGCGAGAGCGTGCAGGCTTCGAAGTGCGCGACGTGCATCCTACGCACTATGGACGTATCTGCCCCATCGAGACGCCGGAAGGACCGAACATCGGATTGATTTCTTCGCTCTCCTGTTTTGCGCGAATCAACGAATACGGGTTCATCGAGAGTCCGTACCGGCGCGTAAAAGGCGGCGTGGTGGTGGAGGAAGTCCGGATACTCAACCCGGGCGACAGCAACCATCGCGTCGGCGAAGTGATGACAGCGGCGGAGGCTGCCAAGATCAAAACCGATCTGGCCTCCAGGCAGACTTTGGAATGGGAAGCCCACTGCGACTATCTTTCCGCCTGGGAAGAAGACAAATATACGATCGCACAGGCCAACGTGGAGCTCGACCAGAACGGGCGCATGGTCAATGAGCTTGTCAACGCGCGAGAGGCCGGCGATTTCGTACTCACTTCGCGTGACGAAGTGGAGTATATGGACGTAAGTCCGAAACAGCTTGTCTCGGTAGCGGCCAGTCTCATCCCCTTCCTCGAGAACGACGACGCGAACCGCGCGCTGATGGGGTCGAACATGCAGAGGCAGGCCGTTCCGCTGCTTCGTGCGGAAGCGCCGCTCATTGGAACCGGTATGGAACGGGTGACGGCGCGCGACTCCGGGGCCGTGGTCATCTGCAAGCGCTCCGGCGTCGTGGATTCGGTGGATTCCGAGCGCATCATTGTCCGCGTCGAGGGTGCGGCTCACGAAGCCCAGCTTTCGCGCGAAGTGGGCGCCGACATCTATCAGCTCACGAAGTTCAAGCGCTCCAACCAGAACACCTGTATCAACCAGAAGCCGATCGTCTTCGCGGGCCAGCGGGTAAAGAAGGGCGATGTGCTCGCCGACGGCCCTTGCACGGATAGCGGGGAGCTTGCCCTCGGCCGCAACGTCCTGGTGGCGTTCATGCCATGGCGCGGTTACAACTTCGAAGACGCCATTGTGGTCAGCGAAAAGCTGGTCAAGGAAGACTATTACACCTCGATCCACATCGAGGAGTTCGAAATCGAGGCTCGCGATACGAAACTGGGGCCGGAGGAAATTACGCGCGATATCCCGAATATCGCCGAATCCTTCCTCCGCAACCTGGACGAAAGCGGCATCATCCGAATCGGCGCCACAGTCAAGCCGGGAGACATTCTGGTTGGCAAAGTGACGCCGAAGGGGGAAACGCAGCTTACTCCCGAGGAAAAACTGCTCCGGGCCATCTTCGGTGAAAAGGCCGGAGATGTGAAAGACGCTTCGCTCTACTGCCCGCCCGGAATTGAGGGCACGGTGGTGGACTGCAAGGTGTTTTCACGCAAAGGAGCGGAGTTGGACGAGCGCTCCAAGTGGATTCTCCAGTCGCAGATCGACCGGCTGTACCGGAACCTGGAAGACGAGAAGCGAATTCTCAACGACGAGCGCGCCAAGAGGCTGGGTAATCTGCTGGAAGGCAAACAGCTTCAGGCCGACCTGCACGACGAGAAAACGAACCGGAAGCTGCTCTCCAAGGGAGTCGACCTGACGCGGGATATCGTGGAGAAGCTCCGGGCTCGAGACCTGAAGCGGATCCGGTTGAAGGACAAAGATCCGCGCCTGAACGAGCAGATCGACGAGATCGAGGAGATGACCTCCCGGCAGATTTCGGTCCTCGAGAAGATCACGGAAGAACGCATCGCCAAGTTGAGGAAGGGCGACGAACTGCCGCCGGGCGTCATCAAGCTGGTACGCGTCTACATCGCCATGAAGCGCAAGCTGTCGGTCGGCGACAAGATGGCCGGCCGGCACGGCAACAAGGGTGTGATTGCGCGCATCGTTCCCGAAGAGGACATGCCGCACATGCCCGATGGAACACCCGTCGAGATTGTCTTGAATCCGCTCGGCGTACCCTCCCGTATGAACGTCGGACAGATTCTGGAGACCCACCTCGGGTGGGCCGCCAAGGCGTTGAGCCGCCATTTCGCAACCCCTGTTTTCGACGGAGCGGCTGAGCTCGATATCAAACACCAGCTCGAAGAAGCCGGTCTGCCGGCTTCCGGCAAGGTACAACTGGTGGACGGCATGAGCGGGCTGCCGTTCGAACAGCCCGTGACCGTCGGCTACATCTACATGCTGAAACTCTCGCACCTTGTGGACGACAAGATTCACGCAAGGTCGATCGGACCGTATTCTCTTATCACCCAGCAGCCGCTGGGCGGGAAAGCTCAATTCGGTGGGCAGCGCTTCGGCGAAATGGAAGTCTGGGCGCTTGAAGCATATGGCGCCGCTTACGTTTTGCAGGAACTGCTGACCGCCAAATCCGACGATGTGTACGGCCGCGCAAAGATCTACGAAGCCATCGTCAAGGGCGAAGCTGCCGCCGAGCCCGGCGTGCCCGAATCCTTCAACGTCCTGATCCGGGAGTTGCAGTCGCTTTGCCTGGACGTTGAACTGATGAAGAAGCCCCGTGAAGTGCTGGATACAGCGCTCGCGGCCGACTGAGGACATTGAACTTACCAGCGATCCATGACGGAAACAAGGCGGGCGGTGAAGGCCCGCCTGCTCCGCCTTTGGTGGCTGGTGGATCGATGGAGAAACATTAGGAGGCTATTTTGTACAGATCCTCTCCCTACGACAGAGCCAATTTGATCGCCGATTTTGATTCCATTCGCATCAGCCTTGCGTCGCCGGAAAAGATCCGAAGCTGGTCGCATGGCGAAGTTACCAAGCCGGAAACCATCAACTACCGCACGTTTAAGCCCGAGCGGGACGGCTTGTTCTGTGCCCGGATCTTCGGCCCTGTCGCCGATTGGGAGTGCTTGTGCGGCAAATACAAGCGCATGAAGCACCGCGGCGTAATCTGCGACAAGTGCGGTGTCGAAGTAACTCTGTCGCGAGTGCGCCGCGAACGCCTTGGGCATATCGAGCTAGCCAGCCCGTGTTCTCACGTATGGTTCTTCAAGGGCCTGCCGAGCCGGATCGGGTACCTGCTGGACATCACGCTCCGGGAACTGGAGCGCGTTCTCTACTTTGAGGCGTTCGTAATTGTCGACCCCGGCGAGGTGCCCGGCATTTCGAGGGGCGAGGTAATCAGCGACGAGCGCAAGCGCCAGTTGGACCAGGAGCAGCCCGGTAAGTTCGTCGCCATGATGGGCGCCGAGGGCATTAAGGAACTCCTGAAGAAGATCGACGTCGAATCGCTGAGCCTGGAAATCCGCGAAAAGATGAAGACCGAGGCGTCACAGCAGAAGAAGCTGAAATACGCCAAGCGGCTTCGCGTCGTGGAGTCGTTCCGCAAGTCCGGAAATAAGCCGGAGTGGATGATTCTGGACGTTCTGCCGGTAATTCCGCCGGAGTTGCGGCCGCTGGTGCCGCTCGATGGCGGCCGCTTCGCCACCTCCGACCTCAACGACCTGTACCGCCGTGTCATCAACCGCAACAACCGGTTGAAGAAGCTGATGGAATTGCACGCGCCGGATGTGATCGTCCGCAATGAAAAGCGCATGCTCCAGGAAGCCGTGGACGCACTCTTCGACAACGGCAGGCGGGGCCGCGTGCTGCGCGGTGCAAACAACCGGCCGCTCAAATCGCTGTCCGATACGCTCAAGGGCAAACAGGGCCGCTTCCGCCAGAACCTGCTCGGCAAACGCGTCGACTATTCGGGCCGCTCGGTCATCGTGGTGGGACCGGAGTTGAAGCTGCATCAGTGCGGGTTGCCGAAGAAGATGGCGCTGGAGCTGTTCAAGCCCTTCATTTATCATCGCCTCGAACAGCGCGGCCACTGTACCACGATCAAACAGGCGAAAGAACTGGTGGAGCAGCAGGATCCGGTCGTATGGGACATCCTCGAGGAAGTGATTCGCGATCACCCGATTCTGCTCAACCGCGCCCCGACACTTCACCGTTTGGGTATCCAG
>DASTMK010000212.1:0-12286 GCA_035714225.1 Bryobacteraceae bacterium
GCGCAACACATACTCGGCTGCGTCACCGAGCGATTTGATGAGGACCGGCGAGTCCGGCAGCAGGTTTGTTCCCGACGTCACGGGATGGGCAGGCCTTACATCCCACGGACTGCCCGTCTGGGCGGCTGCAACAAACGAACCGAGGGCATAAACGGCCAGGGCAGACCAAAAGACACGTCGCGATGTAGGCATGTTCAATTCAAGATACTCTGTCAGAACGCCGTGGACAGGCGGTTGTATTTTTGTAACGCCTCCCGCAGTTCTTTGTGCGGCAGCGCGATGCTGCGGTGTCCGTCCCGGCCTGTCATCGTTTCGGCGGCAACCATCGCATTGATGATCGCTTCTTCCGTGGCTTGCGTCGTCGCCTCGAACAAGGCGTCCATTTGAGCATTCGGAAGTACCTGGACGGAAGGGATGGAGGAAGTGGAGCCCGCATCCCGGTTGCCTGTGGAGAAGGCAATGAAGATATCGCCGGAACCGTTTCCAGAGCTGCTTCCGGTGCGTGCTATGCCGAGAGAAACCCGGCGCGCGATGCGCTTCAGTTGATGCGGCAGCAGCGGCGCATCGGTCGCCGCGACAACGATGATCGAGCCCTCGCGAGCCTCGGGTCCGGCATCGCCGGTAGAACGGCACGGCCACTTGTCGCACGTCAGTTCCTGCCCTACCGGCGCGCCTGCGATCTTCAACTGGTATCGCCGGCCGAAGTTGGCCTGGACCAGCACGCCAAGCGTGAAGGAGCCCACCGGAGTCGATACCTGGCGCGATGCCGTTCCGATACCGCCTTTGAACGAATAGCAGTTCATGCCCGTTCCGCCGCCAACGTTCCCCTCCGCGACAGGTCCGGTCGAAGCTGCCTCCAGCGCGGAGAACACGTGTTCCGGCTTGACGTGAAACCCGTTAATGTCGTTCAGCCATCCGTCATAGGTTTCCGCCACCACCGGCAAAGAGAAGTCCTGGTACATCGTGCCGCGGCGCACCTGCCACTGGATGATGGCGTCACGCACCGTGCCTACGCTATGTGTGTTTGTGATGGCGACCGGACCTTCGAGCAGGCCGGACTCTTCCACCCACGTCGTGCCGGTCATCTCGCCATTTCCGTTCAAGGAAAACCAGCCGGCGAATACAGGTTGAGCAGACTCCTTGCCGCGCGGCAGTATCACCGTAACGCCCGTGCGGACGGGGCCTTCTCCAACCTTCAACGGTCCCTCGCCGCGAATCAATGTAGTGTGGGCCACTTCAATTCCGCGAACGTCTGTAATGGCGTTCAACGGACCGGCCTTCCCTTCAAAGGGGATACCCAAATCGCGTGCGCGTGGTTTTGTTTCTGCCTGAATCATGATCGCAGTCAGAATGATAACGGCCGTTGCGGTAGTCAGTGGTTTCATGCCGTCTCCCACTTCCAGATCTGAAGCGCGTTCCGGCCGAGAATCCATTCCTTATCGCGTGCCTTGAAGAACGGAATATCCTCGCGCACGAGCCGCAATTCATCCGCATAGGGAATTCGCCGCGTGACTCCCACCATTCCCGTTGCAAACAACAGCCGTTTCGGTCCGAAAGCGTCATAGACGCTGCGCGCGAACGGATGCACGTCCGCATAGGGATACTTTTTCGTCTTGGACATAATGTACAGCTCGGAGAATTTCACCCAGACATTCGAATATTTCGCAAGACGGAGCAGGGAAACGTCTTCCGCCCACGGCGCACGATCGATGATCTCCGGCCGCCCCAGATGATCGACAACAACTTTTACGCGCGGAAACCGCTGCACCATGTCCTCCAGTTGAGCCATCTGGGGCGCAGCGATGAATACGTTGAAGACGGCGCCCAGTTCCTCTGCCTTTCGCCATAGGGCGTGGTTCGCTTTCGCGTTCAGCCACTGTTCCTTTGGGTGGTAGATGGGGCTGAGCCGCATACCCGCCAGGCCGTTCACCCGCACTTCGCGTTCGAGCACGCCGGCGTTGTCCGGATCGTGAGGGTCGATGAGACCGTGGCCGACGAACTGCCGCGGAAATCTCCGGACGCTGTCGGCGATGTAGCGGTTATCCCATCCGTATTGCCGCGGCTGTACAAGCACCGCCAGGTCGATGCCATGCTGCTTCATCTCCTGGAGATAAAACTCGGTGCTTCCTTCATCGGTGATGGGGCGAAGGCCCGGTTCGGGCGGGCTCACCGGATAACGCGTAAAGTCCTGGGACCACACGTGCATATGTGTGTCGATAACTGGAGACTGCGGCAGAGCTGCCCAGGCCGCGCCGCCGAACAAAAGTTCCCGTCGTGAAAGGTTTGGAATTTGCACAATCGTTCCCTTCGCATATGATAAATGCATGTTTCGATCCTTGGGGCTGTTTTTTTTCGTGCTACTGACGCTGTCGCGGGCTCAATCCCCCGGCGGTCCGATTGTTATCTCCACTCCCATGCAGCCGCCGGAATGGGCGCTGCTGGAGCGCCAGCTTCTCCGGGCCAACTCGGAGGCGTGCGAGCGTTTTGCCGCGCGCTACGTGGATGAGCGTGGTTTTCTGCTGCACACGCCACGCTGGGGCACTCTGAACGACGGCCCCGACGATGCCATCGAGACTTTCTACAACTGGACCCTCCTTCACGCGCTGGGTGGGTCGGATTCCGTCCTCGATCTGTTCAAGAAAGCCTATGACGGGCACTTGAACCAATACAAGGATGTGAAGAGCACCAGCACCGACATCGCGCGCGATGGGAGCTACTACAAGGAATTCGTTCCTATGTCCGACTGGTTCCATATCGGCGAGGGTATGCGCGGCGTTTTCTTTCAGGGCCTGTCGGACCCAACCGACGAACGCTACCGCGCGCGCATGCGGCGGTTCGCCGGTTTCTATATGAATGAAGACCCCGAAGCTCCCAATTACGACCCGAAGCACCGCATCATTCGAAGTATGTGGACCGGAAGCAAGGGACCGATGCTGCGCAAGGCAACCACCTACGACTGGGTAGGCGACGAAATCCCCGGACGCTTCCACATGTTGCATGGCATCAATGCCACGAAAGAGATGCGCGACATGAAAGAGCAGTATCCGAAGATGCACGCGCACTGCAAAGAATACGTAGACGCGGTTGGCGACCATCCGCTGAATCTCGCATCCACCAGCCTGGCACTAAATGCTTACATGCTGACGGGTGAGAAGAAGTATCGCGACTGGATCCTGGAGTATGTGGGCGCGTGGAAGGAGCGGACGGATGCCAACGGCGGCAACATCCCCACCAACATCGGACTGGACGGGCGCGTCGGCGGAGAATACGGCGGCAAGTGGTACAAAGGCACCTACGGTTGGAACTTCACGATTTTCGACGGGGAGATTCAACAGACCGCGCATCGGAACACTTTCGATGCCGGAAGCTGGCCGGGTTTCGGAAACGCATACCTGGTGAGCGGCGACCCCGGTTTCATCGCGACGTTGCGGCGGCAGATCGACAACCTGTACGCGCACAAGAAAGTAGTCGACGGCAGGGTAATGCTCCCGTCCATGTTTGGCGACCCGCGCGGCTACGGTCATAGCGGGCGGGAGGAATGGTACAACTGGACGCCGAACCTGCGCATCAACCGCTTGACGGAAATCTATATGTGGTCCGGCGATCCGAACGATCTGGAGCGTGTGCCGAAAGAAGGATGGCTCGCTTTTCTTGCGGGCGGCAACCCGGATTTTCCCGTGAAGGCGCTGCGCGATGACTTGAATGGAATCCGGTCGGCTGTGGCCGCCATGCGCGAAGACACGACCACGCCCGATACGCGGCTGGCCGATTGGCCCATGCGCTTCAACCCGGCGCGCACCGACGCGCTGGTGAAGCTCACGCTCGGCGGGTATTTGTCAGGAAATATCTGGACGCTGCACAGCCGCCTGCGCTATTTCGATCCCGTGCGCAGGCGCTCCGGCCTGCCGGAGGATGTAGGCGCGCTCGTCGAAAAGTTGAGCGGCGACTCGGTTACGGTTATGCTGGTGAACCTGAATCAGGTTGAGGCGCGGACCGTTGCGGTGCAGGCAGGCACCTATGGCGAGCACGCATTTCGCTCGGCTGCCTGGAACGGACGCTCGCAGACACTCGACGGCCCGGTTGCCAATGTGGTGCTGGAGCCGGGTTCCGGCGCCCGGCTCGAGTTGAAAATGGAACGTTATCGCAATCAGCCGACGTTGGCCCAACCATGGAACCGAGCCTGGCTACACCAGCAGTAAAACAGCCGTCCGAGAGACTTCGCTGGGCCGTTGTTGTCCTGCTGAGTCTGGGCATGGTCATCGCCTATCTGGATCGTGTCAACCTCACCGTCGCTCTTCCGTCGATGTCGAGCGGACTCGGGCTGACGAAGGCGGAACAGGGTCTTGCCCTGTCGGCCATATTCTGGGCGTACACAGCTCTTCAAATTCCATGCGGCATGCTGGTGGACCGCTACGGCGTCCGCATTCCCTACATGATCGGATTTCTGATCTGGAGCCTGGCGTCGGCCAGTACGGCGCTGGTGGGCAGCCTTTCCTCACTGGTTGCCGCACGCGTGCTGGTGGGAATGGGCGAGGCGGTCGTAGCGCCGGCCAGTATGCGGTACATCGGCGTGCATTTCGCCGAGAAGAGAAGAGGATTGGCCGTCGGCCTCTACATGACGGGCACCAAGGTCGGGCCTGCCGTGGGTCTGCCTCTGGCGGCTTTTCTGGTTTCGTCCTTCGGATGGCGTTTGATGTTTCTGATGCTGGGCCTGGCGTGCCTGCTCTGGCTGGTGCCATGGCTTTCCTGGGTGGGCCGGGACGACCCGGCGGCCACCCCGCGAGCCTCCAGTCCGGGATCGAAGAAACCGATCTCGCTCGGCCGTCTGCTCTCCCACCCGGCGGTTTGGGGCATCATTCTCGGAACCTACTCCTACATGTACTTTGTCTACTATTCGATGACGTGGATGCCCCTGTATCTCGAAGAGCGTCACGGAATGAGTGTGCGGCAGATGGGCTGGTACAGCGGCGTGTCCTTTGCGGGAATGGCGCTGGTGGCGGCGCTTGCCGGATGGGCGGCGGACCGGATCATCGCGCGGGGAAAGGATCCGATAACGGTCCGCAAAGCGTTCACGATTGCCGGACTGACCGCCGCCGCGTCTCAGACGCTGGTTGCCTTTGTGGATTCACCCGCGGTCATGCTGTTCTTCGTGGTGTTCTCGCTGTGCGGCCTGGGCCTCGCGACGGCCAACTACTGGGCTTTGACGCACACGCTGATGCCCGGAGCGAGCATCGCGGTTGTCGTAGGCGTGCAGAACACCGCGGCGAACCTCGCAGGCATCGTCGCTCCCTGGCTCACCGGATGGATGATCCAGCAGACGGGAACGTTCGACGCTCCCATCAAAACCGTCGGGGTGTGGCTGGCGCTCGGGATTGGCTCCTACCTGCTGCTGGTGCGCCGCCGGTTCGCTCCGAAATAGCGCCCGTCCGTTTCAGCCGCGAAGCGCTTTACGGAGCCGGCGGCCGACAATCTCCGCTTCGCCGGGCTGGAGCATCCAGGATGCGATCTCAATGGTATCCGGCACATAGGAGCCCGGCACCACTTCAATTTCGGGCTCTTCGCTGCGAAGCGCCTGGAGGACCTCGGGCCGTGTGACGCCGGCCCGCGCGGTATCCAGGTGAATTCGCAGGTGCGGCACCTGGTTGGCGATCTCCGGGACGAAGCGCTCCGTGCGAACGCCGGGCAATCCCGCCACGGCATCCGCCATTACTTTGATTCGCCGCTCCCACTCCCGCCAGTCGGCCTCATGGTCGTGCTTCAGATACATTTCAACGGCGACCATCATGCCTACTAGTTCTTCTTTGTTGACCTTGCAGCTTCGTCCGATGGTGTCGCTATGCGGTGCGGTATTCAGCCGGGCGGCGCGAATCAGATCGGCTCTTCCGAGCAGCAGGCCTGCGCTCTGCGGACCGCGAATTCCCTTGCCGCCCGAAAAAGCGACCAGGTCGAAACCCATTTTCGTGTACTTGAACAGGTTTTCGACGGGCGGAACATCCGCCGCGGCATCGTTCATGGTGGGAATGCCGCGCGCCTTGCCGATGGCGACAAACTCTTCCGCTTTCACTTGCCCCTGTGAATTGGCTTTATTCAGGAAGAGCAGCATGGCGGTGCGGGCATTGATGGCGCTCTCGAGCTCCGCTCGTGTTTCCACTTCCACCAGGCGCACGCCGCAGTTCCGCACCATGTGATCGTAGGGGAACCTGTGTGACTTCTGCACGATTACTTCGTTCTTCATGCCTGCGGTGTCGGGAATGCGGAGGATCTTCGCGGCGTCTGTCCCGGTGATGCAGGCGGCGGTGCCTACGGTGAGGCCCGCGGCGGCGCCTGAAGGCACCATGGCCGCTTCGCAATGAAGCAGTTCCGCGATGCGCTTGCCAACGGCGTCGTGCAGATCGTCCAATCGCACAAACGTCTTCGACAGCGACCTAATCGCCTCCACGGCTTCCGGCCACATGAGGGAACCCGTGGCCATCGTGTAGACTCCCATGCCGTTGATGATGCGTTTAACGCCGAGCTCTTTCAGAAAATCACGGCTCGCGCCAGTGGAGGCGAACAGTCCGCCTACCAGCGGGAGTGTTGAAACCATTTCGAAGAACGTTCTCCTGCTCTGCATCCTTGTGCCTCCTTCCGCTTCCTCACCGCTTGGGTCGCGTGCGACCCGGCCGCCGGTCCTGCTTCGGCGGATCTTCGGCGGTCGCATCCCATCTCTGGTCGCCCTGCGAGCCATAGTCGCCCAGCGTATCCCAGGGCTCGCGCGAGATTCCGTTCAGCTCCCACGACACCAGGCCGTTGCGCAGCGTCATTTCGCAAACCAGCCTCTGGCTGCCAGTCATCCGCGCTTTATAGGCGTCCACGAATCCGAAATTCCCCTGTTCAACACGCAGCACCGCGATATCGGCGGGGGCTCCGGGGGACAGATGGCCCAACTCCTCGTGTCCGATGGCGCGAGCGGGATTCCACGTCGACCGCAGGATCAAGTCCGCCAGTGGCACGCCGATATTGAGAAACTTCGACATGACCATGGCCATGTCTTTCATACCGGCATTCATGCTTCCGGTGTGGAGATCGGTGGAGATGGTGTCGGCCACGAAGCCCTGCTTTACGGCCGGTACCGCGAGCCGGAACAAGAAGCTTCCCTGTCCGTGGCCGGCATCGAACAATACGCCGCGGCTGCGCGCTTCGAACAGGAACTTGCGGACATGCCCTTCGCCGTCCAGCATCGGCACGCTGTTGAGATAGGTATGCGTGTAGAAATCGCCCGGCCGGAGTTTCTTCGTTACCAGCTCCTCAAAGGGCCGCTCGGAGCGAAACGTTCCAAAGTCCACCATAATGGGGACCTTGGCGAGATTGCCGGCTTCGAGCGAACGGTCTACGGCCACCCATTCGGGACCGTCGTAGTGCGCGGTTTTCACACCGACAATCAGCCCGGGATGGGCGCGAATCGTTTTGGCCGCCGCTGCCGGGTCCATATCGGCTGGATCGTTTTCGGCGACGCGTCCGTCCATTCCGCGCCCCACGATATTGAGCCAGGCCAGAACGCGCGTGGAGGCGCGATCGACGATGTCTTTCTTGAAAGCGGCAAAGTTGCGCCAGCCGGCGCCTCCGGCGTCCACTACGGTGGTGACGCCGCTGCGAAGGGTGTGGCTGTCCGGATGGATCCCTTTTCCATATACACCCCAGAAGTGCGCGTGAATATCCACCAGGCCCGGGGTCACGTAGAACCCGGACACGTCGATGGTCTTGTAAGCCTTGGCAGCGGGGATTCCGGCGGCCACCGCCGCGATCTTGCCGGACGATATGGCAACGTCCCGGACCGCATCGATCTTGTTTTTCGGATCGATGACGTGTCCGCCTTTCAGAAGTAAATCGAATTCCTGTCCGTTCATGAGATTGGCAGCCATCATCAGTATGAATGCGTACCGCAAAGATCCTATCCTCATCATCCGCCCCCTGCCTGGAGAGGCACCTGTCCGCTCCGGCTCCCCTCCGATGATAGAATAAGATGTATCCTAACACCGCGGAAGAGCGGGCTATCTTCCGTACGGAACAATCGCCAACATGCTGAAGACTAACGTAGAAAGCGCCGAAGATATCAATCCACAAGAGACCTCGGAGTGGGTTGAAGCGCTTGATCAGGTGATCGATGAATCCGGCCCCGATCGCGCTTCCTTCCTTCTGAAACGTCTCTTGAGCCGGGCCTCAACCCTGGGGGTTGCTTCTCAGACGAGCCTGAACACTCCTTACGTCAATACGATTCCGCTGGAAGACGAGCTGCCGTATCCCGGTGACAGGGCTGTTGAACGGAAGATCAAGAGCTTCACGCGCTGGAACGCGATGGCCATGGTGGTCCGGGCAAATAAATACGATCCGGGCATCGGTGGCCATATCTCCACGTACGCCTCTCTGGCAACCCTGGTCGAAGTGGGGTTCAACCATTTCTTCCACGCCCACTATGGGAACGAGCCAGGCGACCTGGTGTATTTCCAGGGCCACGCCTCTCCCGGTATTTACGCTCGTGCCTTCCTGGAAGGCAGGCTGTCCGAGAAGCACCTGGAAAACTTTCGTCATGAGTTGCGCGACGAACCGGGCTTGTCCTCTTATCCACACCCTTGGCTGATGCCGGGTTTCTGGCAGTTTCCGACGGTCTCCATGGGGCTCGGCCCAATCAACGCCATTTACCAGGCGCGTTTTATGCGGTACCTGGAGAACCGGGGAATTCTTGCACCCAGCCCGCGAAAGGTCTGGGCATTTCTCGGGGACGGCGAAACGGACGAACCGGAATCCCTCGGCGCCATCACGCTGCCGGCACGCGAAAAGCTGGACAACCTGGTCTTTGTGATCAATTGCAATCTCCAGCGTCTGGACGGGCCGGTCCGGGGCAACAGCAGTATCATTCAGGAACTCGAATCCGCTTTCCGGGGCGCGGGATGGAACGTTATCAAAGTGATCTGGGGCGACCAGTGGGACGATCTGCTGGCGCGCGACACGTCCGGGCTGCTGGTGAAGCGCATGGGCGAAGTTGTGGACGGCGAGTATCAGAACTACGCCGCCCGGGGTGGAGCTTACGTCCGCAAGGAGTTTTTCGGGAAGTATCCGGAACTGCTCGATCTCGTGCAGGATTACTCCGACGACGAGCTGGGAAGACTGCGACGTGGAGGGCATGATCCGAAGAAGGTCTACAACGCCTATCTGCGCGCCATCGAGCATAAAGGCCAGCCGACCGTCATTCTCGCCAAGACCATCAAAGGATATGGGATGGGCGAGGCGGGTGAAGGGCGGAACGTCACCCATCAACAGAAAAAATTGAACGAGCAGGAGATGGAGAACTTCCGCCGCCGGTTCGAAGTTCCAATCCCCGACAAGGCCGTGCACACGACATCGTTTTACCGGCCGCCGGATGATTCTCAGGAGATGAAATACCTGCGGCAGCGGCGTGAGGAACTCGGCGGATATCTGCCGGCGCGCGACCCCAAACCCATCGAGATCAAGGCGCCCGCGTTGGAAGTGTTTTCGGATACCATCGCTGGCTCCGGCGGCCGCGAAGCTTCCACCACTTCGGCTTGTGTGGCGATCTTGAAATCGCTGCTGAAGACGGACCTCGGCAAGTATGTGATCCCGGTGGTGCCGGATGAGGCGCGCACGTTCGGCATGGAGTCGCTCTTTCGGCAGATTGGCATCTACGCCAGCCAGGGCCAGCTTTATAAGCCCGTGGATCGCGAGATGATCCTTTATTACAAGGAGGCCAAGGACGGCCAGATCCTGCAGGAAGGCATCACGGAAGCCGGGTCCATGGCGTCGTTCACCGCCGCGGGTACGGCGTATTCGAACTACGGCGTGACGATGATTCCGTTCTTCATCTACTACTCCATGTTCGGATTCCAGCGTATCGGCGATCTGATCTGGGCGTTTGGCGATGCTCGCGGAAAGGGATTTCTGGTCGGAGGAACCGCCGGACGGACCACCCTGGCGGGCGAAGGGCTACAGCACCAGGACGGGCATAGCCACGTCCTTTCGAGTACCGTGCCGTCGTGCAGAAGCTATGATCCCGCGTACGCTTACGAGCTGGCGGTCATCGTTCAAGACGGCATCCGCCGGATGTACCAGGAGAACGAAAATCACTTCTACTACCTGACGGTCTACAACGAGAACTATGCCCAGCCGGCGATGCCGGAGGGCGTCCAGGAAGGGATCCTTCGCGGCATCTATCGGTATCGCGCCGCGACGGGAGCGAAGGCGTCCGTGCAGCTTTTCGGCAGCGGTCCCATTTTGAACGAAGCGCTGCGCGCACAGGAGCTGCTTGCGGAGAGGTTTCAGATACCTGCCGATGTGTGGAGCGTTACCAGCTATAACCAGCTCCGGCGCGATGCGCTCGAAGTAGAACGATGGAACCGTCTGCATCCTACGGAAACCGAGCGGAAGCCCTACCTGCTGGAAGCACTCGAAGGTGCTGAGGGGCCGGTGATCGCCGCCACCGACTACATGAAAGTGGTAGCGGACCAGATTTCGCCCTGGCTGCCCGGCAGGCTGGTGTCGCTCGGTACCGATGGATTCGGGCGCAGCGACAATCGTCAATATCTTCGAAAGTTCTTCGAAGTAAATGCCGAGTCCATCGCAGGCTACGCGCTGGCCCGGCTGGCGCGAGACGGAAAATTCGATACCGGAAAGGCTCAGGCTGCCATGCGCGAGCTCGGGCTTGATCCGGATTCCGCCGATCCGGCAACGCTTTAGGCTGGACGCCGCGCGGCTTCTGTTCCCATGCTCTTCCTCAGCGAAGCGGATGTCCGGAATCTCCTGCCGATGGCACGTGCCATCGATCTGCTGCGCGAGGGTTTTGACGCCTACGCTTCGGATCGCGCGCAGAACCAGCCGCGGAGGCGGCTGATTCTGCCATCGGGGGCATCGCTGCACTCCATGGCTGGAGCGTACGGCTCCTATTTCGGCACGAAGATCTATTCGAATCATCCAAAGCACAAGACCTGGTTTCTTTTCGTGCTCTATAATGCGGAGACCGCCACGCCTTTGTCGCTGTTTGAGGCGGATATCCTCGGCCAGATTCGAACCGGTGCGGCCAGCGGGCTCGCGGCCGATCTGCTGGCGCCGGCGCAGGCGGACACCGTCGCCCTGATAGGGAGCGGATTCCAGGCGCGTGGCCAGTTGGACGCCATGCGGGTGGTGCGTCCGGTTCGCAAAGTTCGGATTTGGAGCCGCAGTGCGGAGCGCCGGGAGCGATTCGCGGCGGAGTGTGCCGCCGCCGGACTCGAGGCGCATGTTGCATCTTCAGCGGCAGATGCCATCGCTGAAGCGCAGATCGTCGTCACCGCGACCTTTGCGAAGGACCCCGTATTGGAATCCGAAGCGATCACGGCAGGTACGTTTATCGCCGCTATGGGTTCAAACCACCCGCAACGCCGCGAACTACCCGCGGAGCTGATTCAGCGTGCCGGCTTGCTGGTGGCGGATTCCATCGAACAGGCGCGGCTCGAAGCGGGTGACTTCCTGCTGGCATTGGACGGCGACGGATGGCGGCGGGTTGTCGAACTGCGATCGGTCGTCAGCACACCCGACCGCTATGCTCACTGTGTCGACGGAATCACTATTTTCAAATCGGTCGGTTTAGGCCTGGAAGACGTAATCGCCGCTGGATTCGTTTACGAGGAAGCGAAAAGACTGGGAATGGGGAGCGAACTCCCCATTTTTATTCCTGAGCCGAAATCTGAGAGTCGTTATCCCGCCACGCGCTGATTTTCAGCCGCCGGCAGACCCAGCATAGATTTTCGACGGAGTTTGGGGCGCATTCCGCTCCACAGACCGAGCATTTCTCCACCCGTTGAATCTTATCCGTATAGACGGATTTCTTAGCGTTTTCCAGAATCTCCTGGGAGATCACGGGTTCCGGCGCCGGCTGGGTTTTGCGTTTCATCAATCGCCCCTAACACCAATAGACCATACTGGCACGAACAGAACAACCCCCGGTGTACTAGGCTGCCTGTTCCAGGCGGACTACGTACCCTGCATCCAGCGAGGAACCACACCGTGAGCACTTCTGCCCGGATTTGGCTCTTGCCGATTTACCCTGCCATACCACCTGTGCTTCCACAGTGTGAGTACATAGATAACAGTAGACAAATCCTTTCCGTTCGTTGCTCGCCGCTGCTGTTTTCATTGGCACGCTCATTGTCTCCTCCATTGAAATCGGTTCAGTCAGTACAACAGACGCAGTTCGAGGGCCAAAAGATTTGGAAAATTCGTAAAGATTCTTAAACTCGCAAGTGTAGGAAGAACATCA
>DASTMK010000213.1:0-3296 GCA_035714225.1 Bryobacteraceae bacterium
ATGTTGCCGAGCGGTCGGCGCACAGCACGATGATCGCTCTGCTCGGCCGTGAAGCAATCTACAGTGGAAAGGAACAGACCTGGAAGGGACTATTTGGCGCTTAGTGCGAAATTACCATGTACAAGCTCTTATTTACTTCGTTGCTGGCTGCCGGTATGATGTTCGCCCAAGCCGGTAAAATACGTGTTATTGCTATCGGGGCCCATCCCGATGATTGCGACCTGGGCGCCGGCGGACTCGCGGCCAAGTTCGCCGAGATGGGGCATGCATTCAAGTTTGTATCCGTGACTAACGGCGATGCCGGGCACCAGGAGATGGGCGGCGGTGCGCTGGCGAAGCGGCGGCGCGCCGAAGCGGCAGAAGCCGGCCGGCGTCTCGGCATCGAGTATGAACTGCTGGACAACCATGACGGCGAACTGCTGCCGACCCTCGACGTGCGCCTCGACATCATCCGCCGCATTCGCAGTTGGAATGCCGACGTCGTAATTGCGCCGCGGCCCAACGACTATCATCCCGACCATCGCTACACGGGCGTGCTGGTGCAGGACGCGGCATACATGGTGGTGGTACCGAATGTGGCTCCCGATACACCGCCGCTGCGGAAGAACCCCGTGTTCCTCTATTTCCAGGATCATTTTCAGAAGCCGGCACCGTTCCGGCCGGACATTGCGGTCGCTATTGACGATGTGTACGCGAAGAAAGTCGACGCCCTCGACGCCCACGTATCACAGTTCTACGAATGGCTGCCCTGGGTGGATGGACGTCTCGACGAGGTTCCCAAAGATCCGGTCGAGCGGAAGAAGTGGCTCTTCAACCAGCGCCAGCGGCGGGATGTCACTCCCGCGATCCGGCAATCCCTCATCAAGTGGTACGGCGAGCAGCGGGGCAAACAGGTGCGGCACGCGGAAGCCTTCGAGATCTGTGAATACGGCAAGCAGCCGGATGAGCAGGAAATTCGCCGCCTTTTCCCGATGTTGAAGTAACCGGTCCACTTCATACGCCCACAGATCGCGTCGTATGTGCGTTCGTTTGGTTTTCAGGCTCATAGTGTTTCTTGGGTTTCTGGCTTTCACGGCCGCTCTCCCATCTCGGGCGGCCGAGGCCTTCCGGATCGTAACTCTCTCCAATCAGCCCGACAAGATCAGCGGCGGTGACGTCCTCGTTCGCATCGACGTGCCGGAGGCCGAATCGCCGGCGGGCTTCACGGTCAAGCTGAACGGACGGGACGTCACGACAGCGTTCCACCGGCACCCTTCGTTGCCCGTATTCACCGGGCTGGTGACAGGACTGAGAAAGGGACAAAACTCGCTAGAGGTGTTCAGTGGTGGGGAGAGCCCGTCCGCGATGATTTCGCTGACAAACTTCGATCGCGCCGGGCCGGTCTTCTCGGGCCCGCACCAGCAGCCGTTCATTTGCGAAACGGAGAATTTCAAACTCCCGGATGGAAGCCTGCTCGGGCCTCCTCTCGACGAGAACTGTTCCGTTGAGACGGTGGTCACTTACGTATACAAGCCGGACGCGGATTCAGCTCCGGTTAAGCCGCTGGGCTCCCGTTCTGTTTTGCCGCCGGACGTTGCGTGGACCACAACCACCAGTGGTTTGAGAGTGCCGTACATCGTCCGGGTGGAAACCGGGACCATTAACCGTGGAATCTACCAGACCGCCATTCTGCACGATCCGACTACAGAACCGGAGCCTGGACCGCTGGCGCCACCGAAAGCCTGGAACGGGCGATTGCTCTACTCTTTCGGTGGGGGCTGTACGGGCGGCTGGTACAGGCAGGGAGGCAGGCTGCAATCGCTCCTCAGCGACCAGATCGTCGGCAAAGGTTACGCCGAGGCCTCATCCACGCTCAATGTCTTCGGCATGAACTGCCAGGATGTTACCGCCGCCGAAACCATGATGATGGTGAAGGAGCGCTTCATCGAGGCTTACGGACGGCCCTTGTTTACCTTCGGCCGCGGCGGCTCCGGCGGATCGTACCAGCAATTGCAGATCGCTGATGGTTACCCGGGCCTGCTGGACGGGATTATTCCCAGCGCCACGTTTCCGGAAGTGCTGGAAACGACGCAGTTCCTGGTGGACGCTCAACTGTTGGACAACTATTTCAACAACGCGGGCCAGGCGCTCACCGAAGAGCAACGGATGGCGATCTCCGGCGCCGGGACGATGAAGAACGTGACCGCTACGGCATTCGGCGCGGGCCGGATTCATCCGTCGAAATTCTGTCCGGAAGTACTGCCGCCGGAACTGCGCTATGACCCCGTGCTGAACCGTGCGGGAGCCCGTTGCGATATTTTCGATCACACTGTAAACGTGTACGGCCGCGACCCCGTGACGGGTTTTGCGCGCCGCGTTATCGACAACGTTGGTGTGCAATATGGTTTGGGGGCGCTGAACAAAGGCATCATCACGCCCGCTCAGTTCCTGGATCTCAACGAAAAGATCGGCGGCTACGATAACGACGGAAATATTGTAGCCACGCGCGCCGTCGCCGACCTTCAGGCCGTGCGCGCAGCTTATCAGACGGGCAGGATCACGAACGGCGGCGGCGGGCTGGCAAGCCTGCCGATCATCGACTACCGAGTATACATGGACCTCGGCGAACGGGGCGATGTCCATCTCAAGTACCATTCCTTCGCGCTGCGGGAACGTTTGCAAGCCGCCAATGGCACGACGGCGAATGAAGTAATGCTTGTCGTGCCGCCGGGAACAGGTTCCCGCGCGGTACACGATTACGCGATTACCAAGATGGATGAGTGGTTGACCAACCTCACAAACGACACTTCCAACGATCCGGCGATGGACAAAATCGTCCGGGCTAAGCCGCAAGACCTTGTGGATTCGTGCTACACGGCGACTGGCGAACGCATCGTAGAAACGCAAACGTTTAGTGGCGGGGAATGTAACAAGCTGTACCCGGCCTTCCCTTCTCCTCGAATGGTTGCCGGTGGTCCGATCACCAACAACGTATTGAAGTGCCAACTGAAACCGGTTGACTTTGCCGGCTATTCCGCAGCCTTCACCGAAACAGAGCAGGAGCGCCTCCGATCGGTTTTTCCGGACGGTGTTTGCGACTGGTCTAAGCCCGGACTGGAACAACAGAAGCCGCTCGGTACCTGGCTTCGATACTGAATTTCCACCTGGATAAACGGACCTGAATGCATTAGGATTGGGACCATGCACAGGTACTGGCTGGTTTGTGGCCTTGCGGCGATTCTTTCGTTCGCAGCCGAACGGCAGGTAGATCCCACCTGGCTGCACCGGCAGGTGACGGAAGTTCCAGCCGTTCGAAC
>DASTMK010000214.1:0-5664 GCA_035714225.1 Bryobacteraceae bacterium
CGAACCACGTCTGGAACAGCAGCGTCTGCGAGGCCGTGTAGGTGTGATCCAACGCCAGCGTCTGCACACGCACCTCGTTGCCATTTCTGTCCATGGCGATAATATTCTGCTTCACCTGCGAGAAGTCCGGCTGTTGGTTGAGTTTCGAATAGAAGTAACGCCCGCTCAGCCGCTGTTTTCCGCGTGCCCAGTCGATTTTCGCCATGTAGTGGTTATCGTCGGGCTTGGCCGCCGGGCCCAAGTACGTCAACTGATTTCCCGAACCATTCGGCAAGGGGATCTTGTCCAGGAAGTATTTCGAAGGCCCGCTGAACAGGCTCATTGGGATCTGGTTTCCAGGAAACGGCGTCTTGGTGACCGGGTCCACGAGTTGCTTGGCCGTGCTGGAGAAGTCGCCGCTGCGCTCCGCCGCCGTCGGGACGTAAGTCACCGCCCCCGCGGGAGCCGACCGGATCCGTGTGCCCTGGTACGTTCCGAAGAAGAATAACTCGTCCCTCTTGATCGGTCCGCCGGCCGTCGCACCGAACTGATTGCGCTTCAGAGTGTCCTGCGTGGGAGCAAAGTAATTGCGCGCATTCATGGCGCCGTTTCGCACAAACTCGAACACATTCCCGTGAAACGCGTTGGTCCCCGACTTGGTCACGATGTTGACCACCGCCGCTCCCTCTCCGTACGCCGCCGACATGCTGCTGGATTGAAGATTAAACTCCTGGATGGCATCCGGATTGGGGAACGGCAGGTTCATGTTCACGTAGGTGTCATTATGCCCGGCGCCGTCCATCTGATAATTCACGCTGTCGGAGCCGCCGCCGCTGACGCCCGCCATTTGCGAGCCGCCGAACGTCTGGTCCCGGCCTCCATAGATGCCGCCCTGGCCGGAAATCGGCAGAGCGCTCGTGCCCGCCGCGATCAACACCAGCGCGTGCGCCGCCCGCCCGTTCAGCGGCAGATCGCTCACCTGTCTCTGGCTGATCAGTTGGTCTATAGTCGCAGTCCGGGTATTGACCATGGCCGCGTTTTCGGTGACGGTGATCTGCTGCGTTGTGGCGCCCACCTGCAAGGTCACTCTCTGGTTGGCCACCTGGTTGACCGTCAACGTAATGCCCTCCTGCACGTAGGTGGAAAAGCCTTCCCGCTCCACGGTCAACCGGTAGGCGCCGACCGGCAGCGCCGGAAATGAAAACGTTCCGTCGGCGCCTGTCTCGCCCGTGCGTGTCAATCCTGTGTCCCTGTTGAGGATCGTCACCTTCGCCCCCTGCACGAAACCGCCGCTGGTGTCCGCTACGGTACCTCCCAGATTTGCAGTCGTGAATTGCGCCACTGCCGCCACGGCCCCCAACACCAGGACGGCTAATACACGATGCGAGATCATTTTCGTTCTCCTTTCTCCTAAATATTGGGCGTACTTACTTCACTTCAGCCACGCCCGCCGAGGCTCGCGGTTGTGGACTGCGAGCCTAGAGGTAGGGTAAACGCCGCGCAAACGGTGACTGCTAACGTCCATCGGGCGACGGCGTCAAGCGCTTTTTCATAACCAGTACCTCCACTTACCGGTTCCTTATACTGCTAAATGCCCCTATCCTGACGGGCGGGTCATCGCGCCCGCCCTTCTGACTCAAACCAGCTTCGGTATCACAAACGGCGGCCGGTACTGCTTCCTCGTGAACATGGCGTTGGCTTCGTCGTCGCCGATGCAGCGCATTGATTCGGGGTCGAAGTGCAGCGTCCGGCCCAGCCGGTAGGCAATGTTCCCCAAGTGCAGCGACACCATCGAGATCGCACCTTCTTCGATCTCCGCCTTCAAGTCCTCACGCTTGCGGCTGCGCACCACTGCGACGAAATTCGCAAAGGGGCTGCTGCGTTCGGCCTGCTTCGACGCCGGCCCGGGCGCCTGCTCTTTGCCGAGGAAGGTCCGGAAGCCTCCGCGCATGACCAGATAGCCCTTGCTGCCGTAAAACAGGTTGCCGACTGTCTGAGGTGCGCCTGCCGCCGGTCCCGCCATCTCATCCGACTTGCCGGCCATCTCCCCTTCGGTATTGGTAATCCAGTGGCGGACCTCGAAGATCAGCATCTTCTTCCTGCCTTCGTGGTTGTACTCCAGTGTCACCACCAGCGTGTTCGGCGTCTCCTGGTCGTCGTCGAAGATGAAATGTCCGCCCGCGGCACTAACCTTGGTCGGATACTTCACCCCCAAAGCCCAGCGGGCGGCATGCATCTGGTGACTTCCCTGATTTCCGAAATCTCCATTGCCGTAGTCCCAGAACCAGTGGAAGTTGTAATGGAATCGGTTCCGGGTGAAGGGGCGCTTGTCCGCCGGCCCGAGCCAGAGGTCGTAGTGAACGCCGGGGGGCACAGGCTCTTCCCTGGTGCGCCCGATGGTATCGCGCCACTTGAAGCACAGCCCGCGAGCCATGTAAACCTCGCCGATCGCTCCGTCGGCCATCGCTTGCCGGGCCTCGTGCAGGGAAGCCGATGCGCCCGTGCCGTGCATCACGATCCGGTTGTACTTCCGTGCGGCGGCGACGATCTGCCGGCTTTCGAAGATGTTGTATGAGCAAGGTTTCTCGACGTACACGTCCTTGCCCGCCTGGCAGCCCCAGATGGTCTGGAGGGTGTGCTGGTGGTTGGGTGTGGCGATCGAGATGGCATCGATGGATTTGTCCTCGAGCAGCTTTCGCAGGTCCGTGAAGGCGGCGGGCCGCTTTCGGCCGGCCGCTTCCACGGTCTTCAAGCCGCGCTCCAGCACTGCCTCGTCAACGTCGCACAATGCCGCTATCTCGGTATTCGGCGTTTTCAGGTACCCCTGGATGTGGGCTCTTCCCCGTCCGTTGAAACCAACGCAGGCGACTCGAACCGTGTCGCTCGGCAGGCGCTGCGGGTTCGCACGGCTCGCCGTGGTGACCGCAGCCGTGCTCATGAGGAAATATCTTCGGTTCATGTTCTGCCCTCCCCGTTTGTAGCCGGCTCACCCGGCGATTCAACTCTTCGTCCAGTTCAGAATCCGTCTGGCGTTGCCGCGATACAGGCTTTCCAGCGTGGGAGCGGGAAGCTCGAGACCGTAGTACCGCCACCAGATGCGTCCGGGCATGAATTCATCCCCACTCTCCAGGAGCCGCCACCAGGCCGTGAACATTTGCTTTTGGCGGCCCATGTCTGTGCCGAACAACACACGGCTTCTATACCTGTTGAGGAATTTCACCGCCGCCTTCGGCGCCCGTCCCACTTCGTAATCACGCGCGGAGATGTCGAGGTAGAGGTTGGCATATTTGTCCAGTTCTTTGCCAAGCGCAGCCAGATCGTGTCCCTGGTTGCCGAGATGGCAGGCGATGATGGTGGTTCTGGGATGCTGGGCGAGGAGGCGGTTCCGGGCGCCAATCAACTCCTCCCAACTCGGAACATCCTTGCCGGACTGGTTGAAATGCTGGTAGTCGGGAGTGCGTTCCTGGTATACATCCAGTGGCTTCCAGCAGGACGGGTGGTCCGCCACGTGCAAATTCACGGGCATCTTCAGCTCAGCGCACTTCTCCCAGAACGCATTCAGCCTGGCATCGTCCGGATGTAGCCGCTTGTCCCGCGGAAGATCGTTCTGCCGGGTAAAGCCCCAGCCCTTGTCGCTGATTTCGCCGACGCCACGCGCGCCCTTCTGGTAGCAGCGGACAAGCTCGGCAACCACGCGCTCCGGGTAGTCCGGCTTCTCGATGTCGCGCCGGTCCATGCCGCAGAAAAGCAGGAAGCGGGTGGGATGCGACTTCAGGTAGAGCTCCGCCAGCTTGTCGAATTCCGGGCCGGTGGCTCCGGTCAGCACCACGGTCGTCTCAATGCCGACCTCGTCCATCGTACGCACCCAATCAGCGACCTCCTGCGGCGTTTTGGCCAACACATGTGCATGGACGTCGATGGCCGGATAGCGCGCCTTCACAACGGATGTCTCCGGGACAATCAATGAGGGCTTGGGCGCATAATCCTTGAGTTCGACCGCATCCATCGGCCCGGGCGCAGCCCGCACCCCCGGACCGCCCCAGGCACCGTACCTGGCCTGAAGCCATCCGGCATCACGGACAGATTCCCTCGCA
Organism: Bryobacteraceae bacterium; assembly: GCA_035714225.1. Lineage (GTDB taxonomy): Bacteria > Acidobacteriota > Terriglobia > Bryobacterales > Bryobacteraceae > CAADGY01. Next base: position 4,074 of record DASTMK010000214.1, read on the forward strand.
GAGGGCGCAGCTTTCACTTCGGCCGGCTCCTTCCGACCGCACGAGTTCGCGACGATCGCCCCTCCGCAGATTACGGCCACCAGGAATATTTGGCTGGTGCGCATGGAATTCTCCTTCCGGTCATTGCTATTTCGAGGCGGCGTATTCCTTGTAAGCCTTGGCGATGTTGGCCGCTTTGACATCGCCGGGGTGAATGATTACGCGATAGCGGAAGCGAACTGACTGGCCTGGCTCGAAAGTCATGCTGCCGTCTTGAGTCTTATCGCCGGTGAAGTCCCTGATGCCGAAGGGATTGGCCGCGAAAAGCCCATAGGCCCTGGAATGCCAATAGGTGGGGTGTCTGGGATTCGCGGGATGGTCCAGGATGGCCACACCCACTGTCTGGCCCTCCAACTGTCCGTAGTAATCGACCCAGGGTGAGCGCTTGCCCCAAACGTTCTTCTCGGTCTCCCGGCCTTCGGCGTTCACCATTCTGCCGGTCTTGGCTTCTGAAAGCGGCGTTGCCAGCCGGATGCCGAAGGTACCCTCCTTGGTGTCGCCGAATACCAGCTTTTCCAGCGCCTCGATGGCGATGCCGAAATCGATAATGCGCAGCACAGGATGGGAATAGAAAATGAGGTCGCGCGTCTCTCTCAGGATGGGTTTGCCCTTCGGATCCAGACCCTCGAACACCGCCTTGATCGTTCCCGACTTCTCCCCGCTGTTCGCCTCCAGCACCGCCTTAAGAACCATGCTGGCCTTCCTGGCGCTTTTGGAACCCGGCTCCGTTGCCCAGAAGTTGAGGCCGTTCACGTCGCCGTGAGAGAAGAACATTCCCCGGTGATGCGGATGGTCGGTGGTCTCGCCCTCGACCTTTTCGATGGGGAACCGGCGCGTGACGATGATGCCCGATGCCGTTCGCAGGGGATAAACGTAGGGCTTGTTCCCATCCGGCGCCAGGAAAAAATCGGCATAGGGTTTGCCGGAGATGCTGATCGCGACCCGGTCCCCCAACTTCGTCACCCGGACTTGGGCGGCTGCAAGCGTCACAGCCAGCGGGCACAAACCAACTAGCATCGTGGCGCGAAAAACTCGGTATCCGGACACACTGAATTCTCCTCGGTCCCTTATGCTGCATCCGGCCGTCCGTACAGTCAACCCGTCACTCGTTACGTAACCGTTACCTGAGGCCGTGGGACCGGGCGGAAGCCCGCCCAGCGTCGAGTCAGTTCTTCTGCCACAGACCTCGACGGTCCGCTGGAAAACTGAGTCGCCGAACGGGCGGGTGCTGTCCAAAGGGAACAGCTTCCATTTTGCGTGGCGGCGCCATCACTCCAGACCACCTCGGCAAAGCGGAGCGGAAATATTCACCGGACGTGTGCCCGCCCGCGCAAGTCGAAAATTCCTGGCGGTGAGGGTGCGTGACGCGATTTAAAACAGGAACTTCAGCGCGAACTGGATCACTCGCCCTGAGCCCGCCGACGTGATCCGGCCCATGCGCGTCCCTGAAGTGAGCGTCGCATTGGGATTGCCAAGGTTCACCCAGTTCAACAGGTTGAAGAACTCCGAGCGGAACTGGACCCGCATGCGCTCGCGACCTGGCACGGCGAAG
>DASTMK010000215.1:0-4769 GCA_035714225.1 Bryobacteraceae bacterium
TCCTTCTTGAAAAGCTTCACTGCCTCAAAGCGACGCCGCTCCAATGCCACGAAATCGCGCTTCACGCCTCGCGCATTACCCATGCGCGATTAGACGCTCTGAGTCCTAGAATGTTCCGCTATATTATGCGAAAGTCAGTAGGACACGAAGAGGCCGAGAATCCGTTCGGTTCCTTGCAGGCTCACCATCGACATCCAGCGGCCGAACCCGGTCGAGGAAACCAGGATGATCAGCAGGAGAAAGCCGAAGCGCGCCAGTTCGTTGTATACGGCGACGGGAATTCGGGCGGCCAGCAACAGTTTCGATCCGTCGAGCGGAGGGACCGGAACCATGTTGAACACGGCCAGGTAGAGGCTCAGGTAAATTCCTTGCGCGGCGTATTCCGCGGCTACCGGAAGCACGCGTGTAAACAGCACGGTCGCCAACCCCAGCACTATGGCGAAGATCACGTTACTTGCCGGACCTGCGAGCGCCACCACGGCCAGTCCGTTCAAGCCGCCGCGAAGCCGCGCCGGATTTGTATTCACCGGTTTGCCCCATCCGATGAAGCCGGCACCCGTCAAGGAGATGATGGCCGGTAGAATCAGTGTTCCCAACCAATCGACATGAGCAAGAGGGTGAAGGGTGACCCGGCCTTCGCGCGCCGGCGTGTCGTCCCCGAGTTTGGTTGCAACCCAGGCGTGCGCAAACTCATGTGGCGCGGTGAGCAGCCATAGCAAGGATACATTCAATACTGCCGCTTCGAAATCTAATTGCATTCGGTCTTTTCATTCTGTCATGCGGCTGTTCCCGGCTGCTATACTCTTTCTCTTGTGTTTCATCGAATTGAGCTTGGTATCCGCGATCGTGTCTCCTCTTACCTTCAAGCCCGTTACGGCATCGGTGTGCCAGTATCGCTGGAGCAGCCCAAGCAGGCTTCTTTCGGCGAGCTGGCACTGCCCGCCGCGTTCCACCTTGCCAAGCAACTCAAGCAGCCGCCGAGAGCCATCGCGCAGCAGATTGCCGCTGAAATAGGCGCGATCCCGGGCGTCGCTTCGCTCGAGATTGCGGGCAACGGCTACATCAATATCCGGCTGGACCGGGCTCTATATGGCTCCGGGATTTTGCGCGGCGCCGCTGACACGCAATCGGAAGCATCGGACGAAAAGATTATCGTCGAGCATACCAACATCAATCCCAACAAAGCCGCGCATGTCGGCCATATCCGCAACGCCGTGCTGGGGGATACGTTTGTTCGCATGCTGCGCTCGGCCGGGTCGAACGTCGAGGTGCAGAACTACATCGACAACACGGGCGTACAGGTGGCGGATGTGGTGGTCGGGTTTCATCACATCGAGAAGCTCACATCCGAAGACGTCAGGCGCCTGATATCCGGCAGTAGCAGGCCTTTCGATTATGTCTGCTGGGATGTCTACGCGCGCATCTCCGCCCATTACAAGGAGGACCCGCCTTCCCTTGCCTGGAGGCAGCAGGTGTTGCATGCCATTGAAGCGAACGAGGGGGAGTTGGCCGAGTTGGCGCACCTGGTGGCTGATGCCATTGTGGAGCGGCACCTCCAGACCATGCTCAGGCTCGGGATTCAATATGATGTACTGCCGCGCGAAAGCGAGATTCTGCACTTGCAGTTCTGGGCCAGGGCTTTCGAGCTGCTCAAGGAAGGTAAGGCCATCTACTTTGAAACGGAAGGCAAGAACCAGGGCTGCTGGGTCATGCCGGGTGCCGCGTTTTCTGAAAGTGCAGCGGAGGAAGACAGCAAAGTCATCGTACGCTCGAACGGAACGGTTACGTACGTCGGTAAAGACATCGCCTATCAGTTGTGGAAATTCGGGCTGCTTGGGCAGGACTTTTATTACCGGAGACTCCTGCAGTATCCGGACGGCCATGAACTCTGGGTGACCTCCGATAAGCCGCAGGGAGAAGACGAGCCACGCTTCGGCCGTGGTTCACGGGTCTATAACGTCATCGATTCCCGGCAGTCCTATCTTCAGGATGTTGTGGCCGCCGGCCTGCGCGCGCTCGGCTATACAGAGCAGGCAGAACGCTCGATTCATTTCTCGTATGAAATGGTTGCGCTCTCTCCGCGCACCTGCGCCGAACTGGGCATCGAACTTTCCGCGGAAGACAGGAATCGCCCGTACGTGGAGGTGTCCGGCCGCAAAGGTCTTGGCGTGAAGGCCGACGATCTGATCGACAAGCTCATCGAGACCGCGCTCGCCGAGGTGGACTCCCGCCATCCCGAAGAGCCGGAGCCGGCAAGGCGGGCGGTGGCAACGCAGATTGCGGTGGGCGCGCTCCGCTATTTCATGCTGAAGTACACGCGGAACTCCGTCATCGCTTTCGATTTTCAGGAGGCACTGAGTTTTGAAGGCGAAACCGGCCCGTACGTGCAATACGCGGCCGTCAGGGCGCGCAACATCCTGCGCAAGCTGGAAGAACGGGGCGGCCAATTGCCCGATTTCGCGGCCATGCTTCCGGCCGAAGCCATGGGCCGGCAACTCGCCTCCGAGGACCTGTGGCAATTGCTGCTATCCGCTTCGAAGGCAGGCTCGGCGGTGGAGCGGGCCATCGCATCGGGAGAGCCCGCGCATGTCGCGAAGTACGCGTTCCAACTTGCGCAATCATTCAGCAACTTCTATCACGAATACCCCGTGATACACGAGCAGGACCCCGAAAAACGGGCCTTCCTGCTCTGGTTGACGGATTACTTCCGGGCGCAACTCGAGCGCACGCTCGGCATCCTGGGCATCGAAGTTCCCCCTTACATGTAGGGCTCAGAACCGGTCCAACACTGGTTCCATTTCGAAGGCCAACCATGTGCCACACGAGAAAACCAGCGCGGCCGCGACCCAGGACAACCCGAGAGTGTCGTTCGGGAACAGCTTATGGAATGCGAAAACAGCGGCGGCCGCGGTGGCGGCAAGGGCCACTATATCCAACCAGGCCAGGAATTGGGCCGGAGTCGGCTTTGCTTTCGTGCGTTGGAGCACACGAGCAGTGAAGTGAAGCGGCACATCGAGGGAGGCCAGCGCGGATAATGTGCGGTCCAGTGACAACTGCTCCGCCTGAAAACAGCGGCAGGAGTCGCACACGGCCAGATGGCTTGCCAGGAGCTGCCGGTCCGGCTCCGATACGCAGCCGTCCATCTCATCGAGTATCAGGTTTTCAAAGTCGGAACATGTCATTTTCCTGCCCTCCCTGCCTGGGCGAGAGAAGCCGCCAATTGTTTACGCGCCCGGTGTAAGTAGGTCTTCACGGTACCCGCAGGCAGATCGAGCATCGCGGATACTTCGTCGTAGGATTTGTTTTCCAGATAGAAGAGTGCCAGTGCGCGGCGGTAGGGCGGCGGCAGCTCCGCCAGAAGCGCGGCGCAATCGAGCGTTCGGGCGCGTTCCGGGGCAGCCTGCCCGCCGTGCTCGACGGCTGCCTTCACTTCGGCCTCGTCGAGCGAAGAAGTAAGGTGCCGCCGCATCTGCCGGCGCCGTGTCAGGCAGCTATTCCGCGTGATCGCATAGATCCAGGTAGAAAGCGACGCTTCGCCGCGATACGCCGGAAGAACTTTCCAGATCTTCACAAATATGTCCTGCGCCATCTCTTCCGCTGCTGCTTCCTCGCCCAGAATGGAGTAGGCCAGACGGAAGACTTTGCGCTGGTAACGCGCCAGCAAAAGCTCGAGCGCTTCCCGGTAATGCCCGGCCTTGATCTCCGCCTGTATGTCGCCGTCCATCGGCGCGTTCCACGCCTTGCCGTACTTATCTTACGACTGCTTCCCATGCCGGGAAAGTTTCAAAAGATGCCCCACGCCATTGCGGTGTTTGACGTCAGGGATATTGTTGATGGAGTGTAATCGATGAGACGAAATGCGTGTGCCGTCATTCGCCTGGCTGCGGCATCGCTGGCTGGCGCCAGTGTGTTGTTCGCAAGCTGGATACCCTATCAAATAAGCTATCAGCATCGCGGCAGCGAGCCGGATTACGGTAACAAGCCGGAAGGACACGGGAAACTGCTGGTATTAGCCGACCTCGTTCGTGCTGTCCGGCCGGACGGTTCTCAGGCAGAATGGGAGACTTCCTACCGGCTCGACGGCTCGGTCGACTATCGCCATCGCACACTGATACTCTCGAACGGCATTCGCCTGCGAGGTAATGAGACGCTCGGGCTTATGACTTCGATCAAGAACCCCAAATTGCCCGGGGTGCTTGCCCGGCAGGCGCTTGATCCATCGAAGTCATGCAGCGTTTCCTATGATGGCAGCCGCCCGAGTCAGAATATGCTCATCTCTCAGGAAACGCTGTTTGGATATGAAACTTATAAGATTCTTATCGACATGAAGCTGGCTCGACGCACGGTGTGGCGTGCCCCCGCGCTGGGTTGTGCGGAACTGCGTGATCTGTTTGAAAAGCTGGACCCACAATCAGGCCGGGTTATTGCCGTCGGGGACAGGGTAGCTACGGACACTCGGGCGGGCGAACCGGATGCGGCGCTTTTCGAAATACCTGTGGGTTTTCGAAACGTGTCTCCAAGCGAGCTGGTAGCAGCCCAATCGAAAAATTGCTGTAATCGAGACCTCTCGAACGCTCAACTTTCGGCCCTTGCCCCCAGGGATGAGGAATTCCGGAAATTCCGCTTCGACCCATAAGATTTGAAACACAGGAACAGGTTCAGAAAGTCTCAACTTATGTTGGAGGCGGTGTTTGATGAACGAACAAATTGTTCCTGTCACTGCAATCGTAATGTCCATGCTGGTCGTGGCGGTGGCAATCTATGCGGGT
>DASTMK010000216.1:0-9955 GCA_035714225.1 Bryobacteraceae bacterium
TCCGGCGCTGCTGGTCGAGCGGCAAAAGCGGCTCAGCGGACCGGCCACCACGGAAGAACTCATTCTCTACGATCACGTTCTGGACTACCGGGACGGGCGTCTTTCAGAGAGACCTTCGCTGAGTAAAATACCCGGCCCTACCGTGCCATTGGTCTTTGTGCCTGAAAAAGTGCACCCCGGTGATAGTTACATTGTGCGTGCACCCGCGCTGGCGGGTAAAACGGTGGATGTAGCGGTCCGCTTACAAACCGGCTCCGTGATCCAGGCTGCAATTGTGCGTAACTGGTGCACGCTTGATGCGAGCGGCGAAGCGAAGCTGGTTACTCCGGCAGACCACCTTTCCGCCACCGTGCAGATCGTCGGAATCCGGCAGCATAACGGTCCTTGGCTCCAGGCGAAGGGCGAGCTTGCCGTTGTCCGCTGAGGCGGCTGTTACCGTACCGCTACCATGGAAATCCGCACGAGGGGTGGGAACTGCCCGCCGTTTGCCGCAACACGGCCGGCGGGCCTCACCGGCTGTACCGTGGTGCGCGTGGGCGGCATGGAAGAAAAATAGCTTCCGTAAATGCTGTTCATGCTGGCAAATTCGTCCATGTTATCAACGTACACGTTGCTGGAAACAACGTGCGAAAAATCGAGCCCGGCTTCCTCTAAGCTGTCCAGCAGATTGCGCATTGTAAGGCGCGCCTGAAGTTGCACATTGTCGCTGAAGACTCCACCGTTAGGGCCGGGAATGGCGGCGCTGCGAAGCGAACAGTACAAGGTGTCGCCCGCGAGAACCGCGGGACTTTCCAGGGCTTTAGCAGACATGTTCTTCGGACGGATGACCCGCCGTTGCCGCAAATCGCGCACGGCTACTCCGGTAATTTCGACCGCCGCCTTTTCCGGCAGAGCGTTTACGGCCAGGGCCGCGCGCGCCGGAGAATATCCGGGCTCCACATACTGGCGGTACACGGCATCGAAATCCTCGAGCGTTGCCCCTTCCGAGAGATAGACATTCAGGAACACGGCATGGCTGAGGTCGGCGCCGGCGGTCTTAAGGAACTCCTGCACCTTTCCGATGGCTTCCTTGGGATCGCCGCCAAACATTCCGGGGATATAGATCGTGCTGTCCCGGGCGGCCTGGCTTTTCGTGGCAATCGCATTAATCTCGAACGTCGTCTCCGTCGGCATGCGCGCCATTCCGAGAACGGAGTGGGGGTTTGCCATGGGGACCAGGTTCCGTGTAGCGATGTCAATCAGGTAGATCTGGGAATACACGACATCCGCCATGGACATGCCTGCCGCTTTCACGATGTTTTCTACATTGGCGAGACACTGTTCGGCCTGCGCTTTCGGAGTTGCCGGCACGGTTCCATCGGGCCGCCGCACTCCCTGCCCAGACACGTAGAGAACATCGCCGGCGAGAATGCCAGGGCTGTAAGGCCCCACCGGCTTCGGGCCGGGAGGGGCGATGAGACGCCTTTGAGTAGCCATTCTTATCCTTTGTACACGCGTTCGAAGGCGCTTCGGAAGCGCGCCATGTCGGACTCAGCGCCGATGGAAACGCGAAGCATATTGGTGAGGGGAGGGAAGGGGCGGCCTACCGCTACACCGAGCCGCGCCATTTGCGGCGAGAACTCGCGCACGTCGCGGCCCACGTCGATCATCAGAAAATTGGCGTGCGGTTCGATGTATTCGAGGCCCTTCCCACGCAGCCAGGCACAGAGTTCGTTGCGCACAGCGGCGAACCGTTTGCGGCGGCCATCCTCAATCGCCTGCGCATCGTTCAACGCAGCCATCACGGCACGCGCGCTGACGATGGAGATCACGCCGGAACGGTACGGCCACATTCTGCCCATCAGTTCCTGGCGTGCGCAACTAAACCCGACACGCAGCCCCGCCATACCGTAGATCTTCGAAAACGTGCGCGCCACGATCACATCTTTCCCTTCGCGCACGTAACGTAGAGCGCTCTCTATCTCCGGCGTCTCCGCGAAATGGATGTAAGCTTCATCGACGAGCAGGATGGTATTGGCAGGGAGGTTCGAAACCAGCCACGCGATATCGGTTTTTGGCGTTACTGCGGCGGTAGGGTTATTGGGATTGCAGATGTAGAGGAGGCCGCCGCCCGCCTTCCCGGCTTCTTCCGCGAGTTTTTTCACGTCCGCATAGTAGCCATTGGTCAGCGGGACGCGAACGACCGGGATCCCGAAAGCGCGGGCCACTCCTACGGGCAATTCGAACGTAGGTTCCATGGTGATCAGAGGGTGGGAAGCGGACCCGAACGCGACAACGGCCACTTGCAGCACTTCGCTAGACCCTTGCCCCACGTACACTTCGCCGGAGGAGAGGCCGACACTCCCGGCCACGCGCCGGTAGAAATCCCGAAACTCCTGGTAGTGGTAGCGCCACGCAGTCGGCATGACCTCCTGCATGGCAGCGAGGGAGACCTGCGGAGGACCTTCCGGGTTCTCATTCGCGTTCAGCCAGACCATGTCTTCCGGCAACTCGCCTTCCACCAGGGCGCGCTGCGCAAGCGCCGCTTCACTCCATAGGCCGGCAGTCCCGGAAAGCCACCCGGCAGCAATCGCGCGGGTGAAACTGCGACGACTCAGCATCTCCCCCACCTCCTCCGTACCCGTCATTCGCCGACCGCTCGCTCAGAAGCTGTGAAGAAATTGAATTTAGCCACGGATGAACACGGATGAACACAGATAAGTTTCCTGTTTTCAATCTGTGTTTATCTGTGTCCATCTGTGGCTCTGAATCTTTCACACCTTCTCACGCTCGCGGCTCTGCCTGAGCCACGACCGTCAGGGAGTGGTCAACCGGGGGCCACGGATTACTTGATTTCCAGTATCTCCTTCTCCTTCACCTTCGCTGCCTGATCGAGTTTCTCAATGTGGGCATCGGTCAGCTTCTGTATCTCATCATGCGCCCGGCGTTCGTCGTCTTCGCTGATCAGCTTCTCCTTCACCATCTTCTTGACCGCTTCGTTCGCGTCGCGGCGAATATTGCGCATCGCCACACGCCGCTCTTCTGTAATGTGGTGAAGCCGCTTTACCAGCTCTTTGCGCCTTTCCTCGGTCAGAGGAGGAATCGGGATGCGCACCAGTTTGCCATCGTTCGATGGATTCAATCCCAGGTCCGAGCTGCGAATCGACTTCTCGATCGGACCGATCAGCGAAGGATCCCAGGGCTGCACGGTGATCAGCGAGGGCTCCGGCACGTGTAGTGTTCCCACCTGGTTTAACGGCGTTGGGGTGCCGTAGTAATCTACGCGAATCATATCCAGCAGGCTTAAAGAGGCGCGGCCGGTGCGAATGGTAGCCATTTCCTGCTGCATATCGGTAAGCACCTTTTCCATGCGCGCTCTAGAATGTGCGTCCACCTCCTTCACGGATCGGAACGTACTGCCGCCGGTTGTCCCCGGCTGTGCTGGTTTCATGATGCTCTCGCTCCAACGGATGTATTTGATGATGTCAAACTATGTAAGGGCAGGTTGGCCCGCCACCTAGAGATTATATGATTTTGCGGTTGCCCGATGCCTCTTTCGAGTTCTTGTTCTTATGCTTCGCGAGCGGCTCGGACGGGCGGTAGTCGAGCTCACGGGACAAAGTTTCCACCACGGTGGTAAGCGTCTTCACCCGCGCAAACCACTTACTGTTACCCTCCACCAGCGTCCAGGGCGCTTTGGCTGTGCTGGTCCGGAGCAGCATCTCTTCCACCGCGGTGGTGTAGCTGCCCCATTTCTCACGATTTCTCCAGTCCTCACTGGTGAGCTTCCAGGCCTTGTAGCCTGATTTGCGGCGATCCTCAAACCGGCGCAATTGTTCATCGCGGCTGATATGGATCCAGAATTTAAGCAGGATGGTCTCGAAGCCGGTGAGTTGCCGCTCGAAGGAGTTGATCTCCCGGAAGGCCCGTTTCCAGGCGGCCTCGCCTGAGAGTTCCTCCACGCGCTCCACCAGCACGCGTCCATACCAGCTTCGGTCGAATATAGCGATCTGTCCCCGTTCGGGCAGCCGCCGCCAGAAGCGGTAGAGATAGTGGTGTGTCCTGTCTTCGCCCTCGGGAGCGCTGATCGGGTAGACGGCATAGCCGCGCGGGTCCATCTTCTCGGTCAGCCGTTTAATTGCTCCGCCTTTGCCCGCCGCATCCCACCCTTCGAAAAGAATGACGACGGGACGTTTTTGCAGGTATACCTGATAGCCCAGCTCTCGAAGTTGGATCTGCCGCCTGGTTAACTCGTTTACGTAGGTCCGGCGGTCGAGAGATCGGGAAAGATCCAGCGATTCGAGCATCACGCCTCCTGCGCCGTGGCGGTTTCGGCACGTTCCATCGCTTCCCGCAGTTCGTTGTCGGCGCCCGAAGTATCGGCGCGTGTAGCAGGCGCCGCGGCGCCCAGCCGGGCTTCGAGCGCGGCGATCAACGTTTTGAATACCTTGCTGCGTGCATACCACCAGCAGGTGGCTTCGACAATCGTCCACGGCGCATATTCGGAATCGGTGGTAGCGATCATCTCCTCGGCGGCTTCGAGATAGCGCTTGTACTTCCGGTGCCGCTTCCAGTCCTCCTTGGTGACACGCCAGCTTTCGAGCGGATCGTCCTCGAGTTCTTTGAAACGCCGCTTCTGCTCCTTTTTGCTGATATGCAACCAGAACTTGACGATGGCGATGCCGTCGTCGGGCAGCATCCGCTCGAACTCCACGATATCCCGGTACGCGTCGCGCCACTCGGATTCCGGGAAGAGCTTTTCTACCCGTTCGACGAGTACCCGTCCGTACCAGCTCCGATCGAAGATGGCCATTTCGCCGTAATTGGGAATACGTTGCCAGAATCGCCACAGCCAAGGGTAATTCTTTTCGAAAGTGCGGGGCGCCTGGATGGAGTGCAGCTTGAAGCCGCGGGGGTCGAGCCGGGCAGTGAGCGTGGAGATGGTCGAGCCCTTCCCGGAGGCATCCCATCCTTCGAATACGACGACGCTGCCGATTTTGTTATCCCAGCACGCTTTCTCCAGGTCGTAGAGGCGGCGCTGCCAGCCGGGCAGTTGCAGCTTGTATTCGTGGTGGGATAACTCCAGGTCGAGATCCAGCTTTTCGAGCATGTTCCCTCCGTTGCCAACCACTCACTTACGTTCGTGGCTCAGAAGCGATTACGGAGCCGCGAGCGTTAGCGAGCGGTCTTGGCGAACTGACACGGTTATTTCCTGACGGAGACTAATGCGCTACGGTGCTGTCGCGAATAATGGTGCCGGCCGGCTCGCCCGTGGCCACACGCATGATGTTGCCTGGCGTGTTCAGGTTGAAAACAAGAATCGGCAACTGATTGTCACGGCACATCGCGACCGCCGATGCATCCATCACTTTTAGCCCCTGCGCAAGCACTTCCAGATAAGAAATCTCATGATAGAACCGGGCGTCGGGATACTTCAGTGGATCTTTGTCGTACACTCCGTCGACACGCGTGGCCTTGGCAATTACCTGTGCGCGAATTTCGAGCGCCCGGAGCGTTGCGGCCGTGTCGGTGGAGAAGTACGGGTTGGAGGTGCCGGCGGCAAAGATGACGATGCGGCCCTTTTCCAGATGACGTATGGCGCGGCGGCGAATGTAGGGCTCGGCCACCTGTCTCATCTCGATGGCCGTCATGACGCGCGTGGGCACGCCTTTCTTTTCGAGTGCATCCTGCAAGGCCAGCGCATTGATGACGGTCGCCAGCATGCCCATGTGATCCGCGGTGACGCGGTCCATATGCTGAGCGGCAGCCGACACGCCGCGAAAGAAATTGCCGCCGCCCACAACCAGTCCCAGTTGCACTCCGGCGGCGGCTACTTCGGAAATTTCCGCAGCCAGGGCGCGAACACGTTCGGGGTCGACGCCAAAGGACGACTGGCCCGCCATCACTTCGCCGCTCAGCTTGAGCAGAATACGCTCGTACTTGCCCGTGGCGGGCCGCCTCTCACCCGGAGAGTCCGGCACTGGAGCGGAGGCCTGCATTACTGGGCCGAAGTAGACTCTTTAGGCGCGGGCGTCCCGGCCACCGGTACCGGTTCGGCGGAGCCGGTTTCTCCGGAGCCCGCATCCGATGCGGTTTCCCCGACCTTGAACCGCACAAAGCGCGAAACGGTGATGTTTTCTTTGATGGTGGCAATCTTGGAGGCGATCAGGTCCTTTATGGTGACGCCATTATCCTTGATATACGGCTGTTCGTAGAGGCAGACCTCCTCGTAAAATTTCGCCAGCCTTCCTTCGATGATGCGCTCCAGCATCTTCTCCGGCTTGCCTTCGTTCAACGCCCGGGCCCTGTGAATCTCCTTCTCCTTTTCCAGTGCCTCGGGAGTAACGTCCTCTTTGCGGACAAACTTGGGGTCCGCCGCCGCCACTTGCATGGCGAGATCGTGAACAAGCTGCTGGAAATCCTCCGTGCGGGCGACGAAATCGGATTCGCAGTTCACTTCAATCAGGACACCGAGCTGAGAACCCTGGTGGATATAGGTTCCGATCACGCCCGCCTTGGTCGTCCTCGCGGCTTTCTTGGCGGCCGATGCGATACCCTTCTTGCGAAGGATGGTGACGGCTTCTTCTATGTTGCCTTTCGCCTCCACCAAAGCGGCTTTGCACTCCATCATGCCCGCTCCCGTGCGCTCGCGGAGATCCTTAACCATTTGCGCGGTAATTTCAGCCATATCTACCAGTCCTATATTTTCTGACATTCAAAGCCGGCAGCCGCGGGGCCGGAACGGACCGGTCCCGCGGCCTGCGGCAGACAAGTCTACTGTTCGTTGACGTTGCCCGAAACCTGCTCCGGGGCTTCCTGCTGACCGGGCCCTTTCCGCGGCAGCGATACCGAGGGAAGATCTTCGTCCGAGATCCCCTCGGACATGAGTTGCTCGACATACTGCGGATCGAAATACTGGGTGTGCTCCGGAATCTCATCGAGACCGGTTTCCACTTCGTCGGAGATGATCTTCTCCGCCGCAAATTCGTGTTCGGTGGCCAGGGCGCGGCCTTCGATCACGGCATCGGAGATCTTGTTTGTGAACAGGCGGATGGCGCGAAGCGCGTCATCGTTGCCCGGGATGACGTAGTCTACTTCGTCGGGATCGCAATTCGTGTCCACCACGGCGACCACTGGAATACCGAGCTTGCGTGCTTCCTTCACCGCGATAGCTTCCTTGTTGGAATCGATGACGAAGAGCAGGTCGGGCAGTCCGTTCATGTTCTTGATGCCGGCGAGGTTCGAATCCAGGTGTTTACGCTCGCGCTCGAGCCGTCCGATTTCCTTCTTCGCGCGGCCGGCGTATCCTGTCTCGTTCGCCATCGACTCGAGCTCTTTCAGCCGCTTGATGGAACGCTGCACGGTCATCATGTTCGTCAGCAGTCCGCCCAGCCAGCGCTGGTTAACGTAGAACTGCTCGCAGCGCGTGGCTTCTTCCGCGACGGCCTCCTGCGCCTGGCGCTTGGTGCCGACAAATAGAACCGATTTGCCTTGCGCGGCCATCTCACCGACGAAGCGCATGGCTTCCTTGAATAGCTTAAGGGTCTTCTGGAGATCGATAATGTAGATCCCGTTACGTTCGCCGAAGATATACTCTTTCATCTTCGGATTCCAGCGCTTGGTCTGGTGCCCGAAGTGAACGCCGGCTTCGAGCAATTCTTTCATCGAAATTGACGGCAAAATGCCTCCTGTTTCTTATCGGGGATCGTTCCCGAAGGGTTCAAACTACACCCTGGTACGCGATCCAAAGCGAGATTTGTGTACCGGGTGAAAAACGGGGCGGAAAGAGCGGGTTGGATACATTGTTCCAACCCGCGGCACTGCATTGGTTACCGCTTGGAGAACTGGAACCGGCGGCGGGCACCGCGTTGTCCATACTTCTTACGCTCGTGGGCGCGCGGATCCCGGGTAAGGAATCCAAGTTGCTTCAGTTTGCCGCGCAACTCGGAGTTGAATTCCACCAGTGCGCGTGCGATCCCTAACCGGACCGCGCCGGCCTGACCCAACTGACCTCCGCCTTCCGTCAGGATGAGAACATCGAACTTGTCTGATGTCTCTGTTGCAAGCAGGGGCTGCCGCACAACCGCGCGGGAAGCCTCCGTCTTGAAATAATCGTCGAATGCCCGCCCGTTAATACTGATCTGACCCTTCCCGGGCCTCAGAAAAATACGGGCGATCGCGCTTTTACGTCTGCCTGTTCCCAGGTACTGAACTAACGTCGCTGCCACTCAATTCCTCTCGTAAACTATTTGCCCGGCTCGAGGGCCACTGGTTTCTGTGCCTGATGCGGATGACGGTCGCCCGCATATACCTTTAGTTTGCGGTACATCTGCTTGCCCAGTTTGGTTTTGGGGAGCATACCGGAAATCGCGAGTTCCAACATTCTCACCGGGCGCGTGGACCGCATTTTCCGCGCGTTGATTTCGGTCAATCCGCCGGGATATCCCGAGTGGCGGCGGTAAAGCTTGTCTTCTTCTTTATGGCCGGTGAGCCGCACTTTCTCGGCGTTTACTACTACCACGTGATCTCCGGTATCGAGGAAAGGCGTGTAGATCGGCTTGTGCTTTCCCATCAAAACCTTCGCGGCACGGCTTGCAACACGGCCGAGGACCTGCCCATCGGCGTCTATTACCAGCCATTTGCGCTCAATACTGCTCTTGGACGGAAACTGGGTGCTCATTAGACAGAGGTACTCCCTGCGGAACTCACAAACTATTAAGCTTACCGAAGCGGACGTTTGGAGTCAAATTGAACTTGCGCACGGTGGCCAGGCTCTTGCCGGCCATTGGGTGGGCACTGCCGATTTCCACTTGTCTATTTATGCTGGACGGGCTGGTGCCGCTCGTCCGGCAGCGGCCTAATGTTCTGATTCACGCAAAACAAGTCTTGCGGATCGTATTTCGACTTGATCTCCGAAAGCCGCCCGTAGTTCTCCCGGTATGTGGCCCGGACGCGTTCCTGTCCTTCTTCCATCATAAAATTGACGTAAGCGCCGCCTGCCGAATACGGATGTAACTCGTCGAAGTAGTTCCTGACCCAACCCGTGATGCGATCTGCGTTCGTAGGATCCGGATCGACGCCGGCAATTATCTGGGACCACCTGGATTCCCGGTAGCTAAAAGCCGTTTCATTTCTACCAACCCGGTGAGACGCTCCGTCGATCGGGTAGAGGTGCATGGTGGAATGCATCGTGGGCAATTGCGAGCCATACTTCAGATGCACGTCGATAGCAGCATCCGGAATTTCATTGATGAAATCGCCTCTCCAGTACCACTGAAGGCGCGGCGGATACAACGCGTCAAATGCACTTTGGAGAGCCGGATACGGCATGACATGTACGCCATAAAGGGCCGGAGGGCCGAACTCTCGAATCGGTTTGAATATCCGTTCCGCTTCATTCTCGCGACCTGCGTAACACCATACAATTCCGCACATGTTTCTGAGATGGAGATGCTCGGGAAATGGCGGTGCGGGCGGCACAACGAGGAAGGCGAAGAAGCCGTTCAATTCCAAGGGAGCCTGCGGTATGAAATCCCTATACCAACGCAGAACCTCCCTGGCCTGCTCGATCGGATAGAGCGTCGGACCGCCAACGATATTCTTTACCTCATGCAGCCTGTACAGGAAAGATGTGGCGACGCCGAAGTTTCCTCCCCCGCCGCGGATCGCCCAGAACAAATCCTGGTTTTCGTTGGCGCTGGCCGTTACCAGGCGCCCGTTGGCGAGAACGATGTCGACGGAAAGGACGTTGTCTATCGTCAGGCCGTATTTGCGAGTAAGATGACCGTGGCCCCCACCCAAGGTGAGGCCTCCTATACCGGTTGTCGAGATAATGCCGCTAACCGTGGCCAAGCCGAAAGCATGAGTCGCATGATCTACATCGCCCCAGGTGCAGCCTGCTTGTGCCCGGACCGTGTGGCTCACCGGATCCACTCGCGTGCCACGCATGGCCGCGAGGTCGATCACCAAGCCACCT